>NZ_JBOEFX010000048.1:0-74766 GCF_050633125.1 Lewinella sp. | reverse complement strand
CGCACCTTCCCGCACCCCGCACTTAAAGTCGGAATTAGGAAGTTAGAAATCGGAGTGTTTTTCCGCACTGTATAGGTTTTCTGCACCCCGCACCCCGCATCTTCCCGCACCCCGCACCAAAAGTCGCACCTACCGACCAATCTCCTCCCGCTCAACACTCAACCAATTTCGATATGGCGCCTGACCAAGACGGCCAGAAAGCAGAAGTACTTCCAAATAGTCCTGATAAAGCTGCTGCTGCTCTTCCAGCAAAAGCTGCTGTCGGTAAAAGATACCTCCTTGAGCGCGCAGCAATAATTCAGGTTCGGTAACGCCCAGCTCCACCAAACGCTGAGGAGCAAATTGGTTCATGTAATCCTCCAGGCTTGTTTTTGCCCGTTGGTAATTGTCCAGCTGGCTGGCGAGTTGCCCCTCTGCGGAGCGTAATTTTTCCAGCCAGCTTCGGGTTTTCTCCGCTTCTTGCCAAGCTTCTTCTCGCTGTTCCAGCAATAGGTATTGGTTTTTCACACTCCGAGCCGACCGAAAAGGGAGTGTGAAGCCTACACCCAGCGTAAGTTGTTCTTTAAGAATAGGGTTGTCATCTCCTTGGTAGCGGATTTGGAGAAAGTTGAGCCGGTTGCGTTCCTCCGCCTGTTCTGCGGCCAATTCGAGGGAGACCAATTCTTTCTGTGTTTTTTGAGCCTGCACCGACCAGGGTAAAACGAGCGTGTCCAACTGCCATTCTTGCCAATAAAGGGCAATGTCTGTTGGCTCAGGCAAAGTGGGAAAGACGATACTGTCAACTGGGGTATCCAACCAGTTATTGCCAAGCCTGGTCAGGAGTTGTAACTTTTGGCTGCTTTCTGAATGCTGCTGACGAAATGCCAAACGATCATCTTCGAGTTTCAGAAGATCATCATAACTACGTTGCCCACGCTGGGCAATGCGTTGCCTGATGAGCTGTTCCTGATCCTGATACCAGGGCATTTGTGTATTTGATGTTTCCAACTTTTGCTGATGATACCAGACATCAATCAATAATTGGTAGCGATGGAAGAGCAACTCCTCCAGATAGGCTTGTTGTGCGTAGTAGCGAAGGGTGCGCTCTCCTTGATTGATCCCTTTTTGCACCTTGACTTGCCGCCGAGAGTTGAATTTGAATCGCAGTGCATACTCCTGTAGGCTGGGGTCAAATTCGTGGGTTTCTGTACGAAACTCCAACTCTTCTAAATAGGGGATGTCTAGCGATGATTGGTTGAAGAAAGCATCGGTGCCTAATTGCTGTTGGTAGGCCTCGTCTTGTAGTGCCGTGCCGAGGATGTCAGTACTGGTGGCCGTTTGTTGAGCTGAAACAAGGAGATTACAAATTATCAGGATATACAGCACCACCCCTTTGTACAAATTCTTCATCATGTCTACTCTATAATTTGTTCAATCAAGACCCGTTCTCCTTGCATCAAGAGGTTATCTACAGGGATTTTTAATAAGACCTCTCGGCCCCAAGCTTGTACTGTAGGATCGCGGCGCATTCGTATAGGGAGCTCGCGGATTTTGTTGCCCAAGCCAATGATTTGACCACTGATGACGTATTCTTGATCTTGGACCGAACGGACGATTAGAGTGTCTCCTAATTCTAGACTTGTCAGTTGGCCTTCTGGAATATAGGTCGTCACTTGATCAGGGTGCAGACGGTAAATGTTGAGGAGTGTTTCGCGCGAAGAGGGTTGTTCACCAGGAACAAAGTTAACTTTTCCAATAACCCCGTCGATGGGGGATTTGAGCTCCAGTGTCTGAAATTCGCGTTCTAGCTCCGCCAGTTCCAGGTCTATCTTTTCCAATCGCGCTGTCAGGCTGTTTAGCTCAGCCTGGGTTTCTTTTTGCAGGTTGCTTTTTTGCAAAACATAAGGCTGGGCAACGGTTGCTTGCTCGGCGCGGAGAGCAGCGATTTCTGGAGTCTCACTGGTTGTGAATGAACTGTTTGTATTAATGCTTTCGAGGCCCTGAACCAGACGATCATTTTGGGCTTGCTCGGCAGTTAGTTGGGTAAGCTGGTTCTCTAGTTCAAAAACAGCGGTTGTTTGCGCTTGATCCAGTTCTTGGCGGCGATTCCTACTCTTGGTTAGTATCTCCTCCCGCTCGGCGCTTAGTTGCTTTTTTTCTTGGATTAAGCTCGCACGGAGGAAAGGAATATTGGTGCGCTCCAATACCATCAGTAATTGGCCGGATTTCACAGCTTCGCCTTCCTTCACCAATATGCGTTTGACCATTACAGCATACTCTAGACTGAGGTCAATATCTTGGTTTTCGGCAATGCCATAAAAGGCAGTAGGTCGTTGCTGAATCTTTCGCGCTATTGGAACAAGAACGAGCAATCCAATCAACATCAGAACGTATACTGGGTTGATTTTCATAATACTAAAGCACTTCGGTTTGTTGTTTACGGTTAATTCTGACATTAAAGAGTATGCCCGTTTCCAAAATTTCTTCCAGCAGGTCTTCCTCCTTGGCTTTGGGTTTTAGAACCATAATGTATTCGTAGCGGAAAAGCTCTCGTTCGGTAAACTCTTCGACCGAAAGTTGTAGCTGACTAAGCTCAATGCGTTCGCAATATCGAAGTAGGATGGTTTCGATATCTTTTTCATCAAAAGCATTTTCCCGATCGCGTTTAAAGCGGATACTTCCCAGTTGCTGGGTTTTCCCGAAAGGAGAATAGCGCAAAACAAAAGCAGCTCCACAAAAGGACATCATCCCCGCAAAGGCCGCATTAAAACCGTAAACACCACAAGCAATACCTGTAGCCAGCGCAGCAAACATGAAAATGATGTTACGAGGATTGCTAATAGATGTGCGAAACCGGATAATGGCCAGCGCACCCAGCATACCCAACCCTCGGGCCAGACTGTCACCAATAGCATGCATAACGGTAGCTGCTACAATAGCACCCAAAATCATGGCTTGCAAGAAATGGTGAGAAAGCCGGATTTCGGCAGTCGTTTTCTCATAAGTAAAAGCCAGTAGACACCCCAGGATGAAAGCCAGGAGCATGGCGTAGGCCGTAGAGATGAACGTAGGGTTAGCAACGTTGGTTTGAAAAAGGGAAAAGTCCATTGTTAGTATTTACGATAATCTGGTGCGCAAGTTAATTAAATGTAAAGAGTTCATTTTCGATTTACTATGTTATGACACCAAATCATTGTATATCCTTTGACCAAAGCCCACTTATCTGGAAGTTTTTTTTATAAATTAGCTGAGTCTTAGGCTGATATTATAAATTAATCAGTGATGGCTTCTCAATCTCTATACTTTCTACCCAAGGAGTGCGAAGCGCCCCGTACCTCTCTGTCATATTGGCAAAATCAAACCAAAATCAATTCAGCAAATGCTTACACGTACCCTTTTCTTACTACTCGTCACTTTCCTGTTTATTCAAGGAGCGGCCCTGCAAACAACAGAGATTTCTCCTTTTTCCTACCTCGATGTTTTTGAGTTGGAATATGCCAGTGATCCACAAATTTCACCAGACGGTGAGCACATCGTCTATCGCAGAATGGGCTTTGATATCATGAAAGATCGCTCTGTCGGGCAACTCTGGATCATGGACGCTGACGGTAGTAATCATCAAAAATTAACTACTAGAGAGGGCAGCGAGTCTTCACCACGTTGGTCACCCACCGGTGATCGCCTCGTGTTTACAAGTAGCACCGATGAAGGCTCCGAAATATATGTTTACTGGGTGAATACCAGCCGTATCGCCCGCTTGTCGCAGTTAGAGAACAGCCCAGGCAGCCTTAGCTGGTCTGCCGATGGTACCATGATCGCATTTACGATGATGGTCAACCAGTCACCACCCGTGATTGCTAAGATGCCTGCCAAGCCTAAAGGTGCCAAGTGGGCCGATAGCCCTCGCATCACCGACCGCCTCAAGCATGAAGCCGATGGACGTGGTTACCTCAAGCCAGGGTTTACCCACATTTTTGTCATTCCTGCCGAAGGGGGCAGCGCTCGTCAGTTGAGCAGTGGTGATTTCAACCACCGTGGCAGCCTTTCCTGGTCACCAGACGGGGAGTCGATTTATTTCTCTGCTAATCGCAACGAAGATTGGGAATACGATTTTCGCAACAGCGAAATATATCAATTAACGGTAAATACCGGCGAAATCACTGCCCTTACGGAAAGAAAAGGACCCGATTATAGCCCACAAGCCTCCCCTGACGGCAATACCATCGCTTACCTCAGTTACGAAGACAAGGTGCAAGCTTACCAAGTGACCCATTTGTATTTGATGGACAAAAAAGGCGAAAACAAGCGCAATATTTCTGCAAATATCGACCGTAGTATCGAAAATATTCAATGGGCCAAAGACGGCAACGGGCTCTACTTTACCTACGACGATTGGGGCGATACGAAAATCGCATATATTAGCACCAATGGAGTACAAAAAGATCTCGCTAACCAAATGGGAGGCACCACCATCGGCAGACCGTATGCTAGCGGCTCTTTTTCGGTCGCTACTGATGGAACCATCGCTTTTACGCATACCAGTACCAGCCGACCCGCCGATATTGCACTTCTCAACACAGGGCAAGCCGAACCAAAATTGCTCACCAAACTAAACAACGACCTACTCACTTACCGGGAATTGGGCCAGGTGGAAGAAGTGAAATACACCTCTTCCTTCGACGGACGCACCATCCAGGGCTGGATCGTCAAACCACCAGCGTATGACCCGGCCAAAAAGTACCCACTGTTGGTAGAAAACCACGGTGGCCCCATCCTCAATTATGGTGCTCGTTTTTCGGCGGAAATGCAACTTTACGCGGCGGCGGGCTACCTTGTGTTTTATCCCAATCCACGGGGAAGTACCGGCTATGGCGAAGAATTTGCCAATTTGTTGTTCCACAATTACCCCGGCGAAGATTACCAAGACGTCATGGATGGTGTAGATTATTTACTGAAAGAAAACCTCATCGACGAAGACCAGCTCTACGTCACGGGTGGTAGCGCTGGCGGTATTATGACGGCCTGGATGGTTGGCAAGAACAATCGTTTTCGCGCGGCCGTTGTAGCCAAACCAGTCGTCAATTGGATCAGTAAAACCCTAGTGGCAGACAATTATTATGGCTACGCCAACTACCGCATCAAGGGTCAACCCTGGGAAAATGTAGAAGATTACTGGCGCTTTTCACCATTGTCATTGGTAGAAAACATCCAAACTCCCACCATGGTGATGGTAGGCATGAACGACCTCCGGACACCACCAAGTGAAGCCAAACAGTTGTACCACGCCCTGAAGTTGAGAAAAATTGAGACCGTTTTGGTAGAAATCCCAGGTGCAAGCCATGGCATCGCTTCTCGCCCTAGCAACCTGATTACGAAAATAGCCCACACGTTAGCTTGGTTCGAAACCTATTCCGGCAAGGAGGAAGAAGAAGGGGAATAGTTTCGGTTTTAGGGGCCATGTCGGCGCTGCGCGCGCCACCGCTTGCTCCACTACTAGTGCTTGCTGGCGCTGCGCACTACCGCTACGCCAGCTTGTCCTTGGTCGCTCCGCGCCCCGCGCTTCGGCCTGCTGGCCTGCGCACAAAAAAAACACCACGGAGACGCAACAGGAATTAAAAACTCCGTATCTCAGCGTCTCCGTGTTCAGTACAAGAATCACCTATGTGGCTATGTGAAAACCTATGAGTCTATGTGATAAAACCACCACGCCCCTACAAACTCCCAATCATATCCTCAGGCCGTACCCATTCGTCGAATTCTTCGGCAGTGAGGTAACCCAATTCCAGGGCCGCAGCCTTAAGAGTCGTGTCGTCGTTATAGGCTTTTTTCGCGATTTTGGCCGCTTTGTCATAGCCGATCTTGGTATTCAATGCCGTCACGAGCATCAAGCTGTTGTTCAAGTGTTCCTTGATCCGCTTCTTGTTAGGCTCTATGCCAGCCGCACAATTGTCGTTAAAGCTGACCGCCGCATCACCAATCAAGCGAGCCGACATCAGGAAGTTAAAGATCATCATCGGCTTGAAGACGTTCAACTCAAAGTGGCCAGTCATGCCGCCAATGTTAATAGCAACATCATTACCTACCACCTGGGCCATAGCCATCGTGAGTGCTTCCGACTGGGTAGGGTTCACCTTACCCGGCATGATAGAAGAGCCAGGCTCGTTAGCCGGAATGATAATCTCTCCAATACCCGAACGTGGCCCGGAAGAGATCATCCGAATATCATTACCAATCTTCATCAATGAGCAAGCTACGGTCTTCAATGCACCGTGAGCTTCCACAATAGCATCGTGTGCCGCGAGGGCTTCAAACTTATTCTCAGCAGTGACAAAAGGCAGCCCGGTGAGGTCTGCAATGTTTTTGGCTACCAATTCAGAATATCCCGGAGGCGTGTTCAACCCTGTACCTACAGCAGTACCCCCAAGGGCAAGCTCTGCCAAGTGAGCAAGCGTATTTTTGATCGCACGGATACCGTGGTTCAGCTGGCTAACGTAACCACTGAATTCCTGTCCTAGCGTCAACGGAGTCGCATCCATAAAGTGAGTACGTCCGATTTTAACAACACTCTGGAGCGCTTCTGATTTTGCCTGGAGGGTATCCCGAAGTTTTTCGAGGCCGGGCAGTGTTGTTTCCATGATGACCGTAAATGCAGCAATGTGCATAGCCGTAGGAAAAGTATCATTAGAAGATTGGCTCTTGTTGACATCGTCGTTGGGATGGAGGACTTTATTCGTATCGGTAAGCTTACCTCCCTGCATGACGTGGCCGCGGTTGGCAACCACCTCATTGACGTTCATATTACTCTGCGTACCAGAACCCGTTTGCCAAACCACTAGCGGAAACTGATCATCTAGTTTTCCAGCAGTAATTTCGTCACAAACCTTACCAATGAGTTCCGATTTTTCGGCAGCGAGAACTCCTAGTTCAGTGTTGGTCTTGGCCGCAGCCTTCTTAAGAATGGCAAAAGCGCGGATAATTTCGATAGGCATTTGCTGCCCGCCAATACGGAAATTTTCGAGGGAACGTTGGGTCTGTGCAGCCCAGTACTTATCAGCAGGTACTTCTACGGGGCCAATACTATCATGTTCAGTACGAAATTGCATACGAGATGGAGGTTGGTTTTTTATTCAAATACAAAACGCGAAGGTAAGGATTTCGGTTTTGATTTCGATGGTGATTTATGTTTGTGAGAGGAGTCGTCACTGAGTGGGCCGTTTGAGCGAGGGCTGGCCCACCTCCGTCCTTCGGACACCTCCGCCCGAGCGGAGGACAGGTAACTACTAGTAAGTAACCCATATGTCCCGCTGGCGGGACCGGTTCACAGAACCGAGGGTGGAATTCCCGCTGGCGGGACCGGTTCGCAGAATTGAAGGTGGAATACTCAAATTGGTAGGACAAGTCTGCGTAATGGACTCCGTCCCAAACAAAATCATTTCTTCTGTTTCTTACGCTGCCGTGGTGGGGGAGGAGGTATTGTAGCATGCTCTTCTATCCATTTAGCTATTTGGCCTCTGACTTCTCCAATGTCATTAAGAACCATTAGGCTGGAAAAGCGAAGTGTAGTGAATCCCAATTCGGCAAGAATTAAATCCCGTTTTAGATCATAAGCTTTTTGTCGCTTGTTTTGATGGGTGATACCATCTACTTCAATGACTAAACCAAGAGGAAGACAGGCGAAATCCGCAATGTAGTTTCCAATGGGGCGTTCGCGGCGGAATTGATAGCCAAGCATTTTTCGATTGCGTAGAACGTATTTCCAAAGAGCAGCGGCTGATTTTGTGAGTTTTTTACGATTACGATTGGCGTAATTTTTAAGGTGTCGATTATAATTGAAGTGACCCAAAGAATGAGACGATTCTTTCTTTTTCATAAGCGCGTATTTTTCTGAGAGCTAAAACAAATGTTCCTAAGTTAGGAGTGATTCTTCAGAAATGCAAGGAAGAAATGGCTGTGTTTTGCGGAGAGTGGGCTGTCTGAACGATGATGCTCTCCTTTCGTGCTTTGGGATAACCTCTACAAGAGCAAAGGACAGCACACCCACTAGCAACCCCTGCTGTGTCCCGCTGGCGGGACCGGTTCACAGAACCGAGGGTGGATATTGACACCTCGTTAACAATACCGCTTATGCAAATTTCTTGCGAACTGCATCTATCCACTCGGAATAAAAAAACACCACTATGTATTTACGAAACATCCTTTTTATCGTAGCGCTGAGCGCAAGTCTACTCGCTTGCTCACAAGAAGGAGCCAATTATGATTCCCAATCAGCACCGAGCGAAATGGAAGAGTATGATGCTAAGAGTTATGAGGGTGATCAAGAACCTCCTCGTACTTCACAGGCACCACCCCTGACACCACCCAGTGAAATACAAGAACGGGTGCTTCTCCGTACCGCCGAATGTCGAATGGAGGTCGTTGATATCAACCAGCGCGTGAAAGCTATTGAGCGATTGGTAGAACAAAAGGCAGGCTACCTGGGCGATTTGAACTGGCAGCATTATTCTTATCAGGAACAAGTATCGTTGAGTTTGCGGGTACCGGCCCAAGACTTTCAGTGGGTACTGGACAGTATAATGAAAATGGCGGTTGAGGTCAATTATCAGCAAGTAACGACCCAGGATGTAACCGAGGAATACATTGATGTAAAAAGCCGATTGAAGACCAAGAAAGCAGTGCGGGATCGTTACGAAGAAATTTTGCGTACAAAAGCCAAAACAGTGGAAGAGATTCTGCTAGCAGAAGAGCAAATTCGTCGCTTACAGGAAGAAATAGAAGCACAGGAAGGACGCTTGCGCTACTTGACGCAGCGGTCAGCGATGAGCACTATTCAATTGGAGCTTTATGAGCAAAAAGAAGAACAGGCAGCTAGCCCATGGTGGAGCCGATTCGGGGATGACATCGGTGACAGCCTTAGCTTCAGTGTATCGATCATCAAGAACCTGTTTTTGGGAATATTGAGTATTTGGCCTTTGTTATTACTACTTGGCGTATTGATTTGGCGCAGGAAGGCTATTTGGAATAGATTGCGCCGCTAGAGCAGTGTTTCGTGAATTAAACGAAGAGAGGTTGCGTAAAGCCATGACTTTACGCAACCTCTCTAAATATCAAGGAATACTAATTGCTCTTTAGCGCATGAGCACGACGTCTCCTTTATAAATTAAGGTTTCTCCGTCTGAGAAAAGAATCTCTGCCATGTAAATGTATACACCAGCGTTAAGCATCTCTCCACGGTGGCGACCATCCCAACCTTGTCCAGGGCTGTTAGGCAAAAAGCCAAAGCCTTCGTACATGGATTCTCCCCAGCGGTTGAAAACATAGAAAGATTTGATTTCTACCACGTCGCTATCAGTATGGATCATGAATATATCGTTGGTGCCATCATCATCTGGTGAGAAGGCATTAGGGATATATACACCACGATCTTTACGAACATAGACATTCAATCGATCTGTAGCGGTACAGCCATTTTCATCAGTAACCGTTACTGCGTAAGCAACAGATTCTGATGGTTTTATAAATGGAGTAGCACAATCGGCACAATCCTCAATAGGGCCTCCAGACCATTCGTAAGTTACTACAGGGTAAGAAGTTTGTGCAAACAATTCCGTGCTTTCGCCATAGACCAAGTCATCATCGTCCACTTGAATGCTTACCGTAAGTTCTGGAGCCTGCTCAACAGTAGCAACTGTTTCATAGGTACATCCGTTGATATCCTGCACACTTATAAGGTGTTCGCCGATACTCACGTTACCAAAGAAAGAGGCCGTGGTGTAAGCTGCTCCGTCAATGGAATAGAGATATGGACCATTGCCTCCCTCTACCAGTGGTACACTCACAATTCCTCCTAGGTCATCGAAACAAGGAGGGGATTCTACAATTAGGCTTGCGGCTAATGGTGCAGGAGCTTCCAGTACGTCACTGGCAGTGATTGTACAACCGTTGGCATCGGTCACAACCAAATCATAAGTACCAGCAGCCAGGTCGTTGGCTGTTTCCGTTGTAGCACCATTGCTCCAGGTGTAACTGTAAGGAGGTGTACCACCGGTTACTGATGCAGTAAGGCTACCATCGGCGGCACCAGGACAACTGAGTTCGTAAATGCCAAAACTACTTGCTTCCAGTTGTAATGCCATCGCGGTTGGTTGACCTACGCTGATGTTTAGTGTTGCAAAAACATCATTAGCGTCCGTCACTTCAATCTGATATGCACCTGCAGGTAATCCTGGGATTTCCACTGTCACACCATTGCCATCAATAGTACCAGTGCCCGTCTGTGGGCCAGCAATGGCATTCCAGGTGTAGGAATATGGAGGCGTACCAATGGTCATGGTAAAGCTAGCAGAACCATTTTCACCGCCATTACAATCATTATCGGTAAAACTGGTTTCATAAATAAGCGTACAAGGTGCAACTACTAGATTTAGAATGACGGTACTGTCACAACCATCTACAGTAGTTAAATCAGCTTGGAAGGTTCCTGTTTGGTTATAATCAACACCACCTACAGTAAAGACATCGTTAAGACAAATATCTTCGTTGAGGGTCGTAACAAAGGTCTGATTGACAGTAAGTGCCAAATAAACGGTACTGTCACATCCTGTACTAGGTGAAGTCAACACGACGGTATAATCGCCAGTAGCCGTAAAGACCTCCGTTCCAACCGTATAGTCGGCGTCATCACAAATTTCCTCTATTAGGAAGGTTTCAATAGGAGCTAAAACCGTAAGGTCTAAGGTCACAATAGAATCACAACCGAAAGAAGAGGTGAGAACATCCGTATAGGTTCCTGTCACGTCATATGTAGATGGGCCTACAGTGTAAGTTTCACCAGCACAGAGTGTTTCCGACAAGGTGGTGCTCAATATAGGAAGTACGGTCAATTCCAGTGTTACAAGCGAATCACATCCGTCTACGGTAGTCATGAGGGTAGGCCAGGTACCTGTCGTGGTATAGGTACTGTCGCCGACCATCACCGATTCACCGTCGCAGATAGTTTCGCTGATCATTTGATCAAAGACAGGGTTCACCGTAAGGTCCAGGATAATGGTAGAATCACAGCCTGTAACAACAGAGGAAATAAGCTCTTGGTGAATACCTGTTGTACTGTAATCTACACCACCGATATTAAATACTTCCCCTTCGCAAATTACTTCGGTCAATTGAGTCTCCAATAGCGGGTTCACCGTAAGGTCGAGATAAACGATAGAGTCACAACCACTCACAATAGAGGTGAGGACGTCGGTGTATTGGCCGGTAACCGTATAGGTATTGGAGCCTACCGTGATGGATTCGCCGTCACAGATAACTTCCGTCAATGGCGTTTCCGGGATTGGGATAACGTTCAAATTGAGTGTTACAATAGAATCACAACCCTCCATTGTAGTCAAAGGAGTGAAGAAGCTACCTGTTGTTGTGTAGGTACTATCACCTACCATGACAAATTCCCCATCACAAATCGTTTCCGAAATGGTAACATTCTCATTGGGATGTACCGTTAGGAAGAGCGTAATGATGGAATCACACCCCGTCACTTGAGATGCAATGGTTTCAACATGCTCTCCGGTTGTACTGTAAGGAACTCCGGCAATAGAGAAGCTTTCTCCCTGGCAGAGTTCTTCAAAAAGGGTATCCCGGAGAATCGGATTTACCGTAAGGTTCAGGTTGACAACAGAATCACAACCATCTTGAGAGGTAAAGGTGTTTTGGTACATTCCTGTCATGGTGTAGGTATTGTTACCTACGGTATAAGATTCTCCTTCACACCGGTTAATGCTAAGGTTGGTCTCATAGAAATCAGTAACGAATAGGTCAAGAACAATAGTACTATCACAACCATCAACAGATAATAAGTCTACCATATATTGCCCGGCTACTGTAAAGGTGCTGTCACCGACTGTATAGGAGCCACTGTCACAGATAGAAGCATTGACGGGCGTATCAGGAATGTCTACCACGGTCAAGTTCAGAGTGATGACAGAATCACAACCAGAAGCTGCATCTATTGTGGTCGTATAAATACCTGTTTGGTCAAAGTCCATTCCTCCAGCATTGAATACCTCGCCAGCACAGATGCGGGCCGTGATATTACTAAACACAGTGGGTATAACCGTAAGGCTAAGCTGAACAATACTATCACACCCTTCAAGGGTAATAAAAGCATCTTCGTAATCCCCGGTTAAGGTATAATTGTTTCCTCCTACGGTATAAGACTCTCCTTCACAGATGGTCTCGTCGAGGATGTTGTAAATGGCATCCTCTACCAATAGTGTTACGGATACAATAGAGTCGCAACCAGCCGCAGACGGGAAAGTATAGGTGTAATTACCTGCAACGGTAAGTTCGTCTCCACCAATCTCAAAGCTTGTGCCGGTACAGATGGTCGGAGTGATAAACGTCTCGATGGTTGCAGTCACCGTCAATTCCAAATTTGCAATACTATCGCATCCAAGAGGGGTGACAAGAGCACTCGTGTAGCTACCTGGGTTGGTAAACACCTGGCCATTGAAATCATAGGATTCTCCTTCGCAAATGGTAACTTCTGTTAGGCTAACTGGCGGGTCTGTTACAGTTAAATTAAGATTTACTGTAGAATCACAACCATCGGCTGCTGTGAGCACAACTGTGTACATCCCTGTCATATCAAAGGTTTCCGTCCCAACGGTATAAGATACTCCTTGGCAAATGGTTTCGGTTAGGTTGGTAACTATTGGATCTCCAATGGTTAGGTTGATTGTTGCCAGGCTGTCACAACCACCAGCAGAGGTGAAAGTGAAATCAAAGGTACCAGTTGCATCAAGGGTCATTCCATCAACCATGATGGATTCTCCATCACAAAGCACGATGTCTTCGGTACTGGTAATTTGATCGGAAACGGTCAAGTTAATGGTTGTAATGGAATCACAGCCGTTAGATGCTGGCAAAGTGACAACATAGGTGTCTGTGGTAGAATAATCATTTCCTCCAAAGCTAAATACCTGACCAGCACAAATATTAGGATTAAGCGTTTGTGTAAACACTGGTAACACGGTAAGCGTTAGACGGAAGATACTGTCACAGCCATTAGAGGCGGTATATGGCAAATCGTAAGTACCACTTGTCGTGAAATCATTGCCATCGACAGTGTAGGTTTCTCCATCACAGATAGAAGCCGCACCGTCTTCGATGATGACCCCTAAAACAGTAAGGTTAAGATTGACGATAGAGTCGCAACCATTATCTGCAACCAATGGCACGGCGTAATTACCCGTTGTTGAGAAGTTACTTGTTCCGACAGTGAAAGATTCCCCGTCACAAATGGTTTCATTAAGCGTTTGCGAAACACTAGAGACCACTGTCAACGCGAGATTGGCCACACTGTCACATCCACTTGGTAAAGAAAAGACGCTTTGGTAATTTCCTGTTGCAGTATAATTGGTACCATTAAAGAGATAACTTTCGCCGGTACATATCGTTGCACTAGTGAGGCTGCTAGGGCGCGGAAATACTTCAAGGAAGAGATCAACTAAAGAGTCACAGCCTACTTCATCTGTTAGTTCGTAAAAGTAGCTGCCTCCCGTGGTTAGTTGGTCGCCGCCAATGGCGTAGCTGTCCCCTTCACAGATAGATTCGACCAATAGTGTCGTTTCCTCCGTGCCAATAACAGTTAGGTCGAGGTAGACAACCGAGTCACAACCGGTTGCTGGCGATTGTAACAAGACCTCGTAGGAGCCTTCTTGGGAGAACTCCTCATTGCCCACCATATAGAAGTCGTTTACACATATTTCTTCTTCAAGAAAGGTTTCGGCTATCGGGATGACATCAAGGGTGAGCTCAATGATACGGTCACAGTCACCGTTAATCGTAAGTATAATGTCATAAACGTCTTCCTCCGTATAGTCTTCTCCCGCAAGGCTGTACTCCTCGCCCTCACAGATCACCGCATTTAATTGTTCTGGCACCGGAGGAACAACCTCAATGTCGACACAGCCTTCTACACCTTCACTACATGGGTTGTAAGGAAACACACACAGCGTATAAAATCCTAAATCTGTAGGAAACTGAATGGAAGATTGTTGATCTGTTGCTACTTGGTCTCCATCGAGAGACCATATATAAGCTCCAGCGCCAAAGACATCGTCTACGTCTACATCTAAGACTCCACCTTGGCAAACCGTCAGGTTAGAGTTGATGTTTGGAACGTCTTGGTCAACGTCAGGAGCAGTAGTACTACCATTGGTAACATCAATCGTAAAGTCACACACATCACCAAAGGCACCGTCTAAAACGACGAAGTAAATTCCACCAACAGTAAGGCCGTTAGCCGTGAAGTTTTGAGTAGTGTTATCAAACACCTGGTCGTCACAATTACTGACTAAGCTAAAGTTGGCACAATCGGTTGTATTGTAAATGCCAATTTGTAAGCCTTCGTTAATACCATTGCCATCTTGGTCTACGGTACAATTAAAAACAGAGATAGCTAGTGTGAGGCTCGTAGAATTGGCTACAAAACCTACCCATTGCGTATTGTGCAATTGACCAGCACAGAATCCCGGAGGAGCTTCTCCCAAGCCAGGAAGAGAATTGGTGCCAGTATAACCGTCGATGTCACAAATTACACAGGCATCGTCGCAAAAACTGGCCAATGTAATTTGTGTTTGATCCATACACTCTTCAATCTCCAGTTGTGCATAAGCAGCATTTACTCCCAGGCATACAAACAAAAACAGTAAAAGTCTTCTCATTTTTCTCGATTATTCCTGTGTGAAAAATAGTTTTCTCAAAGGGGGCATCATTTTTCATCAATGATTTCGCCTTTAAATTACGGGCTGTCTATTTCTTTGGTTTATAGAAACAACAGTGTAATAAGCACTTAGGCTGTTGCCTAAATACAGGTTTCATTTTGTTGGTTCGCTTTATATTGGGGAAAGAGCTAAAGGGAAAATTCGGGTCTAAGATACATTCCCATCCGTTTTACCTTGCAAATATATAGATTGGTTATGTTTAATTTTTGCTGCCTGAAGATATTTCTCTTATAAAAGAAATATGCGAGACATACCTGATAGCGGAAAGGCGATGGTTAATTCTGTTTTTGCAGTCTTTGGCCACCTATAGTATTGTGACATTTGTTTTCGATGGAATATTAAACGAGTAAAGTTGATCTTGGTTGCATTTTTCAGGAAATATAATAACATGTGTATTTTATGTTATTTATTAATTGTTGATAACCTGATGTGTGTTTGTTTTTTTTGTGGCGGTTGGTGCTCAGGCCGTATTCTGATGAATGCAATTAATTCCACTACGTTGTTAAAGTGGTGGTTGTTTTTTCTATGTCACAAATGTAAGATATTTGTGCATATATATGTAATTAATGAATATATATTTGTTGTGTATTCAGTCTGTAACAATATTGTGCTTAACCTACAAATACTAATGTCATGACTACTATCATGATCTGTTCTCACGTAGAACGACTTCAAACGGAATATCACATGAAAAGTTGATCGCCTTAAGTACTTTACTTTGGGCGATTTTTTTTTACACCTAATAGATATTGTACTTAGGGTGTACTTACAGACACAGGTAACACCTTTCCGTTAAAAAAATGGTGACCTTCTCGTAAAAACCAAGCGACCATTTCTCCCATCTTTTCGCTACTCACTGGAGCTTCAAAGCCCGGAAAAGCAGTCGCTAGCATTTCTGTTTGTACGGCACCAGGTGCCAAGCAATTACATCGAATATTATCGGCGCTCCATTCTTCTGCTAAACATTCCGTTAAGTTTGCCAGCGCAGCCTTGCTTGCACTGTATGCAATCAAGCCTGGGAATTTTGAACTTCCCTGATAGCCCCCCATACTTCCAATATTAAGGATGTGAGTGTTTTTCATAATAGGGTGAAGTCCCTGTAGCAAGCGCACGACTGCAAAGAAATTAACATCAAAGGTCTGCTGCCAAGTTGTTGCTGTTGAATCCAGGAAGGATGCTTTTAGCAAAAGTCCGGCATTGTTGACCAGTCCATGCAAATGACCAAAAGGTTTGATCCATTCTGCAATATCGGTAACGTCAACATTTCTAAGATCCGCAGCCATCACCTCCACATTAGCGTGGCCGTATTGATCTCTGGCAGTATCAGCAAGTAGCGCCAAGCCTTTAGAATTACGGCTTAAAGCGAAAACTTGATCGTCGGGCTGGCTAGCTAACGCTAGGGCAGTAGCAAAACCTATTCCTTGGCTGGCGCCAGTAACGAGATAGTTCATAGAGGGTTTTTATAAAAAATCAACTTCGTGGCCGGAGGCATACCTCCTCCAAAATTTCATTGGGTGGTAAAAGAATTAGCTGTGCCGTTAGAGAGGCTACTCTATCTGCGTCTAACAGTAAATTTGGGTCGATGGCAATACCATCCCACGAGCTGGTAAAGGTCGCTCCAGGTCTCAGAAGGGCTGTACGAATATTTGTTTCCGCAAGTTCTTTACGCAGTTGACGATGCCAGGCTTCCAGGGTATGTTTGCTCAAAGCGTAGGCTGCTAGCTCTGTTGGCCAGTCGGTAGAGGCTACTGACCCAATGGTGAGGATATTAGCGAGCTCTGGTTTTTTCAACAATGGCAAGCAGGCGCGGGTGAGGTAGTGAGCACTCAGTACGTTGGTTGCAAGAAAGTGTTCTAGTTGGTCGTCAGGCCCTTCTAAGAGTGTACCAGGCGCAAAAATCCCCAAATTATGCACCAGCGCATCGAGCTGTGAACAATGTTCTTGAAGATATGCTCCCCAGGCTTGGCAGTCTTTAGCTTGGCTGAGGTTACCTGCAAATGTTAGCAAAGGTGACCAGCCATTGGTTTGCCATTCCTCTTGTAACTGGATCAGGGCCGCTGCTGAGCGGGCCGCAATGGCAACTTGCCAGCCTCTTTCAGCAAAACGTTTTGCGATGGCCAAGCCAATGCCCCTGCTGCCCCCACTAATGGCAATAACCTGCTGGGGTGTGCTTTTTGTTGACAATTATTTGACTTTTTGTTAGCGAAGTACAACCTCTGCTTCAAAAATGTTGTTGAGAGGAGTGGAACAAAAATAGGCAAGTACCGCTTATTAAACGTGATTGCAAAGGGTTAAAAGCTGAAACCATGATGATTTCTGCTGCCTATCTGCTTGCTTTTACCTAATTTTACCGTTCCGCTTAAAACAGACCCTCGAAATTTCAGCATGATTATCAATCGTTTTTTAGCTCACGTTGGCAGGTACTTCCAATTATTAGGAACAGCTATTGCCCGCCCTGAGAAAACCTCCATGTACTATCGAGAGACGATGCGTCAGATGAATGATATCGGCGTGGGCTCATTGGTGATTGTAGTACTTATCGCCGTTTTTATTGGTGCAGTAACTGCGATACAATTCGCCTATCAGCTACAGGATAGTTTTGTGCCTCGTTACTACATTGGATACATTGTTAGAGATACGACCATCATTGAATTGGCACCTACGATTACCTGTTTGGTATTGGCAGGTAAGGTTGGGTCTAATCTTGCCGCTGAAATTGGGGGAATGCGTCAAAAGGAACACATTGATGCGATGGAGATCATGGGCGTCAATACCGCCGCATATCTGATTATGCCCAAAATACTTGGTGCCTTAATCATGATTCCTATGCTGGTGGCTATTGCTGCTTTCGTAAGTATTCTTGGCGGGTATTTGGCTACGGTACCAGTAGGTTTAATCTCGCATTCTGAATATGAATTGGGCGTACGCTCCTACTTTGTTTCGTACAATATCACCTTGATGTTTATCAAGTCTTTCGTCTTTGCCTTTATTCTTACTTCTGTTCCTTGTTATCAGGGGTATTATGTAAAAGGTGGCAGTATCGAACTTGGCCGTGCCAGTACCAATGCAGTGGTATTCAGTGATATTCTTATCCTTCTATTTGACTACCTGATTGCCGTAGTTTTCACCTAATAAGCTCCTCAAAAATGATCAGAACTGAAAATTTAATCAAGGCGTTTGGTGATACTACCGTTTTAAAAGGGATCACTACTGAGTTTTACCCAGGAAAAACTAACCTTATTATTGGCCGCTCCGGAGCAGGTAAAACCGTACTTCTAAAACTGTTGGTTGGCCTACACAAACCCACGGATGGTAGTGTTTGGTATGGTGATACAGACTTTTTCTCGCTGGATAAAAAGGCAGTACGTGCTATTCGGATGGAGGTGGGGATGCTTTTTCAAGCTTCTGCATTGTTTGATTCCATGACGGTAGAGGAAAACGTTCGCTTCCCGCTCGATATGTTTACCAACATGACGGCAAAAGAAAAATTGATGCAAGTCAACAGCTGCTTGGAGCGCGTAAGCCTGGAGGGAGCAAATAAGAAATACCCCTCTGAAACCAGCGGCGGGATGCAAAAACGGGTAGGTATCGCCAGGGCTATCGTCCTTGATCCCAAATACCTCTTTTGCGATGAGCCAAACTCTGGCCTCGATCCTAAAACCTCAATCGTTATCGATGAGTTGATCAAAGACATTACGGTTGAGAAAAATATCACCACCGTCATCAATACGCACGATATGAACTCGGTGATGGAGGTTGGTGATAATATCATCCTTTTATATAAAGGAGAAATCACGTGGAGAGGAAGTAAGGAAGATGTATTGGAAAGTGATAATGAATACCTACAGGACTTTATTTTTGCCAGTCCGTTCCTACAGCGTTTACGGGCTCGTGCCTTGGGGAAATAATACAGTTTTTTTTTGCATCATTATTTGTAAAATCAGCGCTTTTTCTATCTTTGCGAAACTTTTGGAAGAAGAAAGAAGTTTCTTCATCAAAATACAGTTGCCCAGGTGGTGAAATTGGTAGACACGCCAGCTTGAGGGGCTGGTGCTCGCAAGGGCATGCAGGTTCAAGTCCTGTTCTGGGCACACCAATAAATAAAAGCGGCGTTCAACTTTAGTTGAGCGCCGCTTTTTTTACGTAGAACCTCTCTTTAATTAGAGGTCAAACCCAATGTCTTCCCGGTAATAAACACCGTCAAACTCAATCTTAGCGGCATTCGCCAAAGAAGTCCCTAGAGCCTCTTGGAAGGTTTCTCCATAAGACGTTACTGCTAAAACGCGGCCACCATTGGTCAATAACTGCCCGGATTCCTCACGAACACCGGCTTGGAAAACAAGGCTTCCTTCTACCTTCTCCAATCCTGTAATAACTTTGCCCTTTTCGTAACCGCCGGGATAACCACCAGAGACTAAAATAACAGAAGCAACAGAACGCTCGTCGATCTCGATAGCTACTTCCCCCAACTCTCCGGCAGCCGTAGCACGGCATAATTCTACAAGGTCAGTCTTTAGGCGAGGGAATACTGATTGGGTCTCCGGGTCGCCCATCCGGCAGTTGTATTCAATAACGAAAGGCTCGTCTTCTACGCTGATGAGGCCAATGAAAACAACACCACGGTAGCCTAGTTGCTGTTGCTGTAAGCCTTCAATAGTAGGCTTGATTATTCGGGCTTCAACTTTCTGCATCATCTCTTTATCAACAAAAGGAGGATGTGAAACAGAGCCCATACCTCCTGTGTTAAGCCCCGTATCTCCAGCACCAATACGCTTATAATCCTTTGCGACAGGTAAGACCTTGTAGTCTTTGCCATCGGTGAAAACAAAAACAGAAAACTCTATTCCAGAAAGGAACTCCTCGACAACAACAGTTGCTGATGCTTCTCCAAATTTCCCTTCCAGCATAGCTCGGAGTTCTGCCTGGGCTTCCATAACATCATCTAGAATCAATACCCCCTTGCCTGCGGCCAAGCCATCTGCTTTCAGGACATAAGGGGCGGGTTGCTCAGCGAGGTAATTCAATCCATCTTCCAATTGGTCAACGGTGAATTCCCGGTAGGCAGCCGTAGGGATATCTTGATCATCCATAAAGGCTTTGGCAAAAGCTTTACTGCCTTCTAGTTGTGCACCTGCTTGGCTTGGCCCCATAAATAAGACCTCCTTCAAATCAGGATCAGCAGCAAAATAATCCTGAATTCCTCGGACAAGAGGTTCTTCAGGTCCGCAGATGACCAAATCGACCTGGTTTTCCAGTACGGCAGCCTTGACTGCGGGGAAATCATTTGGACTAATTGCGAGGTTAATGCCATGTTGCTTTGTCCCGGCATTACCTGGAGCAATAAATAAGGCTTGGCAAGCTGGACTTTGGCTTAGTTTCCAGGCGAAGGCGTGTTCGCGGCCGCCATTACCCAAAAGTAGAATTCGCATACTGTTGCTTGGTATTTTTTATTTTTTGAGCAGTGCATTTGTGCGAAGATAGTTGTTGTGTAAAAAACAAAAACTTTGCAAAATGTTTCTTTTTAAAACAATTTGGTTTAAATTTGTATTATTACTTTGAGGTCCAGCATTTTTCTGTGACCAGTATTCAAAAAAAATCAGCCATGAAAAATGAAACACGTTCGTTCGTGCTGGGCAGGCTGTGGCCTGTACTGAGCCAACATTGGTTTAAAATAGGACTCGTCTTCCTGGCGCTTTATGCTGTACTCAGTAAAGACTTGTCTTTTAATATTAACATCCAGGCTCCGGAGAATCCTGCTACTCAGCCACTGGAAGAGTACCAGAGCCGTCGTCAAGTAAGAAAGGAAACGCTTACCGATAATAGTGAAATTCAGCCCCAAGCGACGAATCGGTTTAACTTCCTTCCTTCTTGGGGAACCGATGATTCCAAGTACTTAATCCTACGACTAAATAGAATAGAAGAAATACAAATCGATGAATTTATTCAGCGTTTTTCTCATGTAGCAGAAGCCGAGCAGGAAAAATTTGGCATCCCTGCCAGTATTACGCTTGCTCATAGTCTGCTGTATAGTCAGGCCGGACTTAATCCTTTGGTGGGTAAGGGAAATAATTACTTCTGTCTACCCTGCACCGATGATTGGCAGGGCCAAACCCAAGACGGTGAGAAAGGGGAGTGTTTGCGTCGTTATGACAATGCCTGGATGAGCTTCCGAGACCACAGTTTATTCTATACTACCGGCCAGCATGCTAGTTTGCGCCAGTTGTCTGGAAAACCATACCAAACTTGGGCTAAAGCCCTGGACGAAAGTCCTACCAATACCACTAAAAGACTGGCAGAGCAACTTTTGGAGCTCATTGATAAGTTTCAATTGGGACGGTTTGACGCTTAAGAGCTTGTTGGGGGATTTGCTTCCTGATTATCAATGAATTAAGGTTCTTAATTCCCTGGTAATCAGGAAGCACCAAGAGGGTTTAGTCAAATATTTTGTTCATTCGTATTTCACCAAATGGAATTCCCCAACAAGCTCTAATCTAGCCCCTCAAATTTGTACTTATAGTACTCGACACCGGCGCCGTACACCCAGCCGTCGCGACCTTTCTCATTACGGATTTTTACCCAGGGCTCAACAGCAGTGATGGTACCCAGTTTGATAGAGTCTCGGGTGAGGGTTACTTCATTAAGAAACTTGACCTCTTCGTATAGTTTTAGCCGACTGAGGATCTCAAAATTAAGTCCTGGTCCTTTGCGCATAGCCAAGTTCTCGATGGTAACGTAAAGAGGAGTGACCCTTTCCCGAATCAGTTGCATTTGCCCGCCACGCAGGGTGTCGCGTTGAACGCTGTTATCTGCCGGTGGAGGCGGTGGAGTATTCGCCTGAGTGGCTTCCAATAAAGCAGCCAGGCTGTCTGCCCGGGCTGTAGCCTCGTTGGTGATTTGTTCTGTTTCGGCTTCTGCTGTACTTCGGTTGCAGCTGCGGCTGGCCCATACAAAGAAGATCAATAAGAGCACACCGAACAAAATAAACTGTGCTTTTACCAGACGTGGAGCTTTTTCTTGGGCCATTTTACCAACATTTAGTACGTAAACGATTATTATTTATACCAAAATTAGTAATTTTATGCATTAATAAAACGCGCCGAAAGGGATTATCAGCGGTAATTCATCTTTTTCATAGGTTTTCTACCCCATTTCTGGCCATTGATCAACATTTATGGAAAATCTACTTTATCAAGTAGCACTTTCCCTCATTGAGAGGGTAGGTCCTATTACCGCACGCCTATTACTTTCTCATTTTGGTGATGCAAGATCTATTTTCGAAGCCCGTCCACGCGAGTTGGCTACATTTTCTGGTATCACCGAAGCGATTGCCCGGAGTATTTGCCAGGGCGAAGCACTTCGGCTGGCTGAGCGGCAGTTGTATTGGATGGAACGCTACCACATCACACCCTTGTTTATCAAAGATCCTGAGTACCCGGAACGACTCCGCCGGATAGATCAGGCTCCGATTCTTTTGTACTACAAAGGGAGTTGCCCATTTAATAATTTACGTACGGTCGGTATCATTGGTACTCGGCAACCCTCTACTCAAGGCCTGATTCAGGTAGAAAGATTGGTGGAAGAGTTGGCTCCTTATCAGCCTATGATCATTTCAGGGCTTGCCTATGGTATTGATATTGCGGCGCATCGTGCAGCCCTCCAGTACCAGCTACCTACAATAGGTGTATTGGGGCATGGTTTGCAGCACCTTTATCCTGCTCGCCATAAAAAAGTGGCTCAGGCTATGCTTGAAAACGGTGGATTACTCACGGAATATCCTTTTACAACCAAAGCAGACCCCCGTCATTTTCCAATGCGAAATCGGATTGTAGCTGGCCTTTGCGATGCACTTATTGTCGTAGAAACAGCCCGGAAAGGAGGCTCCATCATCACTGTAGAATACGCTAATAGTTTCAATCGTGATGTGTTTGCAGTCCCAGGTCGGCTACATGATAAGACCTCAGCTGGCTGCAATTGGCTCATTAAAACCCATAAGGCCGCTCTCTTGGAATCCGCTAGCGATATAGGATATGTCATGCGTTGGGACGCACATAACAAACCTCCTGCGGAACAACTTCAACTCTTTGAAACCTTAAGTGAAGATGAAAAATTAGTCGTAGCTTTGCTAAAGGAACATGAAAACCTACCTATCGATCGCTTAAGCATTGATTCCCAATTACCAGCAGGCATCTTGGCCACCGTTTTATTGGAAATAGAATGTAAAGGCTTGATACGCACCTTACCCGGTAAACGCTACATGTTGATAAGATAAAAGCTTCGTTTGACATTTCTTTATCAACTAAAATTATTGAACATGCTTAAATGGAGTATTGCTTTTCTGACTGCTGTTTGTTGTCTGGGGAGTGCCTGCGAGTCTTCGAAGACAACGACCAAGACGACAACATCTACGACTGCGACTACGCTTAGTAGGAGCCCTAAACTTAGTCCAGCCGAACGGCCCACTAATATTATTTTAATGATTGGTGATGGTATGGGCCTTACCCAAATAACCGCTGGTATGTATAGCAACGGCAATATGTTGAACCTGGAAAGATTTCCCGTTATTGGCTTGCATAAATCCTACAGTTCAGACAATCTGATAACAGATTCAGCTGCAGGAGCGACGGCTTTTAGTGCAGGTCAGAAAACTTACAATGGTGCGATAGGGGTTGACAATGATTCTATGGCGCTTTATACCATACTTGAGGAAGCTGAAGCTAATGGCTTAGCTACAGGTATGGTTTCCACTTCTACTATTGTACATGCGACACCAGCTTCTTTTATCGCGCATCAGGCGCAGCGCAGTTACTATGAAGCTATTGCAGCTGATTTTCTTAAAACAGATATAGACTTGTTTATTGGAGGGGGGAAGAAATATTTTGACCGCAGGGAGGATGAGCGAGATTTGCTTGCTGAACTCAAAGCCAAAGGCTATCAGGTTAGCAATTATTTCGAAAAATCATTGGATAGGGTCAACGTAAATTACCAAACAAATTTTGCGTACCTCACAGCTGATAGTGACCCATTAACGGTGGAACAAGGGCGTACCTACCTGAAGCCAGCAAGCATCATGGCCTGTGATTTTTTGGATAAGCATACCAAAGACGCGGGCTTTTTCCTAATGATCGAAGGAGCACAAATCGACTGGGGTGGCCATGCCAATAATTCTCAGTACATCATTACAGAGATGATCGACTTCGATAATACGATTGGAGCAGTACTGGATTTTGCTGCTAAGGACGGAAATACACTCGTCATTGTTACGGCTGATCACGAGACAGGGGGGTATGCCATCAACCCAGGATCTACCCACGACAGTATTATTGGTGCATTTACCAGCGATTACCATACAGCCGCACTTATTCCTGTATTTGCTTACGGCCCTGGTTCAGAGCTGTTCAATGGTATCTACGAGAATACCGAAATCTACTACAAAATGAGGGATGCTTTTGGTTTTATGAATAAAGCAACGGAGTAATAAGGAAGGCCTGTTACTTATTGGCCCGCCCTTGAGAATATTCCGTGAAAACCCGATCTACGGGCTCCCATAGTTCTATCTTATTGCCTTCTGGGTCAAGGAGATGAACGAATTTCCCGTAATCATACACGGCGATTTCATCCAGCATCTCGTGACCAGAGGCTTGAAGTTGTTCCACCAATGCTTCGATGTTTTCCACCCGATAATTAATCATAAACGGACTTTTCGACGGCTTGAAATGGTCTGAACCTCTTGACATGGTTGACCATTGTAGGTACGCAACTTCATCAGGGGCTGTTGCTTTGCGGAATTCAAACAAGGCTCCGTATTCATCAGTCGTTAAACCGAAGTTTTCAGCATACCATTCTCGCATTTTATTGGGATCGTCGCACTGAAAAAAGACGCCACCAATGCCGGTAATTCTTCCTTTTGCCATCATTTTTGTTTTTACTTAGCGACTGGTTTCTACATCAAGAACCTCCCCTCCGTTGACTAACGTCAAAGTACCTTCTTGTTGGCCGTTCTTTTCTACGCGAATCCCTTGCCAGGTACCTCCGCAATCTTGGTGGAGATAACCACCATCAATAATGAGCTCACCGCCGGGCTGAATGGTCACCAATCCATCGGCTGGGATCGAAACCCGGCAGCGGATAGTCAACCGTGCCCCAGCGGCAATCGTCAGATTCCCGTGAAGATCATGCATACTGGGCCAATCGACCTCGTCCTGGATCGTCATGTCCATTTCGGGGTTTCGGGTACACCAACGAGGTTCCAGAAATTGCCGTTGCAGGTACCTGGCGTTTGCAAATCGGCGATTCACTTTCGCTATTTGGCAAGGCGTCCACGCTAATTGTAGCGAATTGTAATCCATCACATTATTGGATGCCAACGTGTCGCAACCTGGCCCGGAGCCCGTACTGTAACATCGATTAGGGTGTACCGGTGTATCGTCGCATCCATCCCCACGGCTCCAGGCGTGGCTAATACCCAAAATATGCCCCACCTCGTGGTTGATCACACCCCGGTAGCGCCAGTGCGTGTTTTTAGGATCACGGGCAAAGTCTTCTTTCCAGGGAGCTGCAACTTTTAGCGCGTTTCGCAACGCTACACCTACGTTGTCAGCCTGGTAGGTAGGCGAAGCCACACTATCGGGTTGATGTGGCATCATGAAGAAATTAAGTACAGTATCCAGTTGCACGCCGTATTTGTCAAATACGGTACGGTCGTACAAGTTAGAGTCTTTTTTACGAAAATGTACGTAGTAGTAAAGAGAGTCATCATAATGATAATAGATGCCATCATCCTCCGGGTCATCAGGCCGGCCGGTAAGCACGTAGCGAAAATTAATGGGATGTACCGGTGTAGTATTACCGATGGGCAGGAACATTTTTTTATTGTTGATCAGCGCATAATTCATGGCGTCAACGATCCTTTGCGTGTGCGCTTTTGCTTCTGTTTCCGGAATGTTCTGCTTTCCATCTTCACTATTCATCCAGTGGATGTTTATCCGGATATACTGCATGGGATAATCCTCCAAACGAGTGGTGTCCATGATGTAATTATCCTGATTGGTACAAGGGTCGCGAGGATCTACTCGTCGATTTTGGGGAGTAGCATCAAAAGCAGTGGGCAGAATGCCCATTTCTTCGGCTGAAAGTAAGCGAGATTCTAGCTTAGGGGAACAGGTGAAAATTCCCAAAATAATCATCGGGAGGATTAAAGCTACCCACTTTATGTTGAAATGTATCATCATGGCGTATATCTGAAAACAATTATGACCCATCAAATTCAACTCGCTATACCTCTAATACATTGTATTACCATTTAGGGTTTCGTCTGGAATTTGTTGCATAGCATCCCAATGTTCAACGATTTTTCCACGAGCATCAAAACGAAAAAAGTCCATGGTCACGTACTCGTCATTTCCTGGCCAAACCTGGTGCGTGTGTAGAGCCACCAAATCTCCTTCACTGATTGCGCGTACAAATTCAATTGATTTATCAGGGTACTCCGCCTGCATTTTTTCAAAGTAGGAAATAAAAGGTTCAGGCCCATCACCTACCAGTGGATTGTGTTGGATATATTCTGCCCCAACGTAAAGTTCCACAGCTTTGCGAGGATTACCTTCATATGCCATTTTGTAAAAGGCAATTGCATTTTCTTTATTGGTCAACATTAGTACTAATCTATTTTTTAGAAGAACGCTGAGCAGCAGCAAAAGATTTTTTTGCCCATGCAGCTAGAAGTGTACAGTCTTCTAATATTTCCGCAGGAACTTCCCAGTAAGGCATACCTTTTTTCTTCGTTTTTGAAGCATACGGCTGCATACCTAGTTTTTCAAAGTCGGCCTGGTTGTATTCATCTACTTTGAGTCGAAAGGTGTCACCTCCAATCATGCCAAACATGAGCCCTTCGTGGAAGATGCCCATGCCTCCAAACATCTTCTTTAACTCCACTGCACCGAATTCTGAGAGTTGTTCTTCTACATAAGTAGCGTATGTTGGATCGACTGCCATGTTCTTTGTTTTTTAGAATTATTCCTTTCTAATATTTACTGATTTACCAACTTCCGCCAGCACCACCTCCGCCGAAACTTCCGCCTCCAAAACCACCGAAGCCGCCACCACCGAAGCCGCCAAAGCCACCTCCGCCACTACTGCCTCCGCCTCCGCCGCCACGTGACCAACCTCCTCCTCCAGGGAAGATAATCGTACGTCCGCGACGACGATGCCGCCGCTCTGGCATATCATAACGACCACCACGGTAATAACCGCCATCGTCGTCATCGTCATCATTATGGGTAAGCCAAGAGATTACCAGAATCAGGAGGATTAGGAATACAATGATGATCCAACCTGGAGCACTCTCTTTGTTATTGCTACTGAAGCCATCGCCCTCATATTCGCCACGCCCCAAGTCCATGATGGCGTCGGTGGCCCGATCCAAGCCTTGGTAATAATTACCGGAGCGGAAGGCCGGGACAATGATATTTTCAATAATTCTTTTCGCCGTGATGTCGGGTAGGAACCCCTCGGTGCCTTGCCCGGTTTGGATACGTACTTGGCGGTCTTGTTTTGAAACATAGAGGAGAATACCATTGTCATTTCCCGCTCCACCAATGCCCCATTTGGTTGCCAATCGCTGAGCATACTGAAAAGGATCGTCTCCTTCCAGGGATTCTTCTGTAACAATGACAATCTGTGTAGAGGTTTCTCCTACGTAGTCGCGTAGTTTATCCCCTAAGGCAACGACCTGCGAACGATTGAGCAATCCTGCATAATCATTGATCAGGTACTGAGTGGGTTCTGGCACCTGCTTTTGTCCCGTAAGGGAAGGTACGAGTAGTAATACCCCTGCGAGAAGTAACAAAAAACGAATTTGGAATAACTGTTTGATCTCTTTCACTTTTATATGATCCTATTCTATGGACGGATAGTAGCTTACCTCAAAGAAGCCTACTTATCAAATGTTTTCGACGAACTTTTAGTTGCCTTAGCCCAATTGCTCTTCATTATTCCCATAGGAAATATCATCTGATAGCTCGTTTTTATCCTCTTTTTCGTAAGGAAAGTAGGCTTTTAATTTCTCTCCAATGAGATCGATAGCAGCGACGATTCCTGCACAAAAAGCACCCTTTTTAAAGTAGCCTGCAAGCAGATCGCGTTCACTTTCCCAAAAATCACCTTCAACAACCTTGTCAATGCCCTCATCACCAATGATGGCAAATTGTTTTTGCTCAGGAGCAAGTAAAATAAGCACTCCATTGCGATCTTGTGTTTTGTGCATACCAAGTCGAAAGAAAGTGCGCTTGGCTTCTTCCAAAGCTTCCTTGCGGGGATTTTCCTCCAGGTGTACTCGGATTTCTCCGGAAGTCTGCATCTCCGCCCGGCGGATGGCCGCAATAATCAAGGTTTCCTCTTCGGGCTTAAAGAATTTAATCATAGTTATGAGGTCATATTGTAAAGTATTGCGCAAAAAATCAATTTTCCATTCTCTGAGGTTTTTGCAATAGCCGACACGCTTGAAATGTAACGCTTAGTCAACTATTACAAAAACGAATGGAAAATTTATTTTTGTGCTGTTTCAAAGATACTACTTTTACAGGCATGAATCTCGAGCAGCTCAAAATCATCTCGGCAGGGGCCGGCAGTGGAAAAACATATCGCTTAACCCAGGAAATGGTCGCCCTACTACAAGGTGGTCATGCCCAGCCTAGCGGAATTATAGCTACGACCTTTACTCGTAAAGCTGCTGCTGAGTTACAGGAACGGGTACGTGTCAAATTGCTTAGTAGTGGCCTGACCAAAGAAGCCGACGAACTCACCAACGCATTGATCGGCACAGTACATGGCTTGGGTGTGAAATTACTCAAACGATTTGCCTTCGAAGCTGGTGTTTCTCCGCAAGTAGATATTCTCCCCGATGGCGAGCAGCAACAAATGTTCAATCAAGCTTTGGCTGCTACCCTCCAGTTGGAGTTGATCGAAGAGATGGACGAGCTTTCCGATCGCCTGGGGCTCACCAAACGAACAGGTTTCTTTGATTGGCGTAAAGAGGTTCGCCAACTGGTGGATGTCGCACGCGCCAATGATTTTTCGATCACCGATTTGCAAAAAAGTCGCGATCTTTCCTGGACTTCTTTTGCTGCATTCCTTCCTGCCGCTGGTACAACGACTAAAGAAGAGGCGCACAAGCAACTCGCGGAATCGCTAGAGGATACCATTTATGCATTAGACAACTGCGAAGACACTACTAAAGTAACCAGTACCGCAAAAGATCGACTGCGTAACTTTCGTCGAGAAATACAACTGCGAGGCTACCTCTATTGGCACCAGTGGGCTACTATTGGGAAGCTGGGTGTGGGAGCCAAAAGCCGCGAAATAGTAGAACCTCTGCAAACTTTTGCCTGGACACATCAGGAATTACCCGCTTTTCAGCAAGACATCCGCCAATTTATTGCTGGACTTTTCGATACCGCAGTATCAGCGCTTCAGGAATATGACGAATACAAAAAACGGCGCGGACTGATTGACTATACTGATATGGAAGTATTAGTCAGTAGGCTCTTGAATAATGAACAGGTGCGAGATGTTCTTCGTGCAGAATTAGACCTNNTAGACGAATTTCAGGATACCAATCCCATTCAATTGGAAATTTTCCTGAAGTTATCGCAGTTGGCCAAGCACTCCGTCTGGGTAGGTGACCCCAAGCAATCGATCTATGGCTTTCGGGGAGCAGAACCCCGGCTGATGGCCGCGATCATTGATGCTGCAGGAGGGATCAAACAAGAAAATATACAAATCAAGTCTTGGCGTTCACGAGCCGATTTGGTAGACATGGTGAACGCTATCTTTTGCCAAGCTTTTGAGCCAACACCTCCTGAACAGGTCGCGCTGGAAGCGGTACGGATACCCGCAGGAAACGAAAACAGTCCTGCCGAGCCTGCAGAGATGGAAGATGCTATCATCCATTGGCATTTTTCACCAGAGGAAGGCCGTCGAGCACCGGGAAAACCCTGGATAGAAGAATGTATCGCACGAACTTTGCAAGAATGGCTAGCCAGTAAAGTCATTATTCAGCCCAAAGGAACCAAGGGTTTTCGTCCGGCCCGGCCCGGAGATGTAGCCATTCTTTGCCGTAGTAATCGTGATTGTGCTACGGTAGCAGAATCCTTACATCGGGCAGGCTTAAAAGCGGCTATCGCTCGGGCGGGTTTGTTGGCTACAGCCGAAATCCGTTTGGTGCTTGCTTGTTTGAAGTACATTCTACATGCAGACGACTCGCTTTCTGCTGCCGAAATTCAGGTATTAGCTGCCCGCCTACCGCTGGAAGAGATCGTAGAGGATCGACTTGAGTATTTGGAGAAATATAAGGAGACTCCTTATTACAAGCGCCCAAATTGGGCCGAGGAGAACGATTTTATTAAAAAATTAGACAAACTTCGTCCGGAACTGGCCGAAGCCTCTGGGGCCGAGACCCTCCACCAGGTATTGGAAGAGTTGGATCTGCGTCGATGTATTGTTGTTTGGGGAAACAGTGAGCAGCGTCTCGCTAATGTTGACCAACTGCGTAAACTGGCCCTGGAATACGAAAACAACTGCAACAATACCCATACCGCTGCCAGCCTTAGTGGTTTTCTTTTGTGGCTCAACCAGCTTTCTGCTGATGAAAAAGACCTCCAGGGGGCAGGAGAAGATCCGCAAGCAGTCAATGTACTTACTTACCACCGTAGTAAAGGATTGGAATGGCCCGTCGTCATCTGCCATAACCTGGAACAGAACCTCCGGGCTGATCTATGGGGCGTAGACCTGGTGGCTGAACAGGAAACGGTAGATTTGACACAAGTATTGAAAGGTCGTTGGCTTCGTTATTGGGTGAATCCTTATGCCGATCAATCAGCACGAACCCCACTGTTGGAAGCATTGAGTACGAGTGAAGCACAGAAAAACAAAACAGCGCAGGCTTTGGCCGAAGAGGCGCGTCTGATGTATGTGGGGCTGACCCGTGCACGGGACTACCTTATTTACCCGACCCAGGAAGGCCGCTCGAGCAAGTGGCTCAATCGGGTGTGGAGCAAAGGCGATGAATCTATCCCTGCCCTAGATGCCACCACCTCTGATACTCCTTGGGAATGGAAAAGCCGATTTTTAGATAAAACCATCCGTGCGCAGAGCTACCCTCGCCAGTTTCCTGTGGCGGAATCAAAGCATGAGGTTTCTCGTTTCATGCCGCCAGCTTTGGGAGAACAAGAATACCCTCTTGCCAAAATGGAAGCTGTTGAGATACTCGCTCCACTCGGGATGAATACTACTTGTGGAGATAGCTATGCCTATTTTTCCTCTATGGAAGAAGAGGAAGTTCGGTCGGAGGTACTCGTGAAAGTACAAGAACATTTTCTCAAAGCGAGCGCTTACCTCAAAGAAGATAACCAACGCCGCTTGCTGGCTCGTGAACTTAGCCTTCGTTTTGGTTTGCCAGATACTTTTGATACAGTACAGTTGGTGGAGCAAGCCGCCGCTTGGGAAGCCTGGATGGAACAGCAGTTTTCGCCTTCATTTGAGGTGTTTTCCAGTCAGGCGATTCACTGGTCGAAGCAGGGGCGCACCTTTCGTGCTACTGTGGATTTTGTCATCGAGACGCCCACGCAAAGGATTTTCATTCAGCACAATCCCTTCATCGGGGGCGACTACCAACGGCCAGCCTTGGACACGGGCCACCAGTTGTTGGCTGCCGGGCTGGCCTGGGAAGCTAGTGGCCGCGATAAAGTCGATCAGTATTGGGTGCATTTTGTGGGGAAAGGAGAAGTAGTGGAAGTTTTGCGAGAGGGGTAATGCCAGCAGCGGAGTCGAAAGTGTTAAATTCAATCAAACTATTGATTTAGTTTCTGATAAAGATTATATTTATATTTTTAGACATTAAAATAACGCACTCATTCCTCACCGGAATAGCCATCCAAATTCGACTTTTCGTGAAATTTAGTTCGGTAGAATCTCATCGTAGATAGTTACAGCTTGTCTTACTTATTATGTAATAACTCACAGTTGAGGTTACACTAAACGTGGTAGTGCCGGAAAGTTACTTTTCAAATAATATTAAAATCTAAAACCCATTGCCATGAAAACAACTAAATGTTACGCTCTCTTCCTTGCTACATTTCTATGTTTAAACCCTTTAATCTGTCAAAATGACTTACTTTTTTGCGATACTGGCGGGGGGGGGGGCAAATTCTATTGGTTATTTAGCACCTCAGTTGAATAGTATCCAGACCAGTACCGATAAATACATCAAGTTATATATCCACGTTGTCCGCAAGGCTGACGGAACTGGAGGTGCTACGGAGGCTCAAGTTGAGGCGGCCATCGCTCAGTTGAATACTGACTTTAACCCTTTGGATATATATTTCAAAGCGCTTTGTGAGGTAATAGACATACCTAGAAGCGATTACACGAACAGGGACTTGTCTTGTGAACTATTCGGTAACACTGATTACCAGTATGACGATGGAATAAGTCTCTTTTTCGGGGAGATAACAGAGGTCAATATGGGATTTGTCGTTGCTAAAGATATACCTTCTACTGCGCTTTGGATGAGCGGCAGAGTCTCTCCTTCCTCACTGGTCCCCGCAATTAACTCCGTACTCATATCACACGAGATGGGTCATTGTCTAGGTCTTTTTCATACTTTTCGAGGAACCTACGATGAAGGTAACGAGTCAAATTGTGGGGGTACTGTAGCACCCAGTTGCTGTGAATTGGTAGATAGAACCAATGGGTATGATTGTGGTGATTACGTTCCTGACACCAATGCCGATCCCCGTAGATGGCTTTCGCTAGCTAATTGTTCCGATTACTATTTTACGGAGATTTCTCCGAGCGGTTGTGTAACCGGGAATGCGTTTGAGAACTGTGATGCTAACCCGACTGATCTTTTAGAGATTTGCCTGAAAGATTCAAACGGCGACCCTTATGTTCCTCCCGTGTACAATATTATGTCATACACCAGGCTCGATTGCGCAGTAGATTTCACCACCGGTCAGAGAGAACGCATGCACCAAATGATCGAGACCGTTGTGCAGCTTCAAGACGTATTGGTTCAGGCCAAGGTGATCAATCAATCAACCACCTGGACGCCGAGTAACACCTTCAATAACGGTGATTTTGAAATTACGGAAGATCTGATTATCGAGGACGGGGCTACTTTGACCATCAACCCCGGTGTAACGGTACGCTTTGGAGAAGCAGGACGCCTCATTATCAAGCCTAACGCCCAATTGATCTTGAAAGGTAAACTGACCAGTAAAGAATGTGAAAATTATTGGCAGGGCATCGAAGTATGGGGTGGAAACGGATCACAGTACGCCGTCGGCGGCACTCGCAACCAAGGACGTCTAAAAACCACTCCGGGGGCCATCATCGAAAAAGCCGATACTGCTGTGAAGTTGTACGGTCCGACCGTAAACGACGCTGGCGGGCAGATCATTTCCTCCGGGACTACTTTTGCCAATAATAGAATAGCTGTTGATTTTGCCCCCTATTTAAATTTTTGGCCCTACTCCTTTCCGAGTGGACAGCAAGGGCAACCGCGTAATTATATCGGAAGATTCGGCGACTGTACCTTTGTGACGGATATTGATTACCCCTTACCGACAAAATTCGAGGTATTTGCCGAATTAAACAACGTAAATGGCGTACTTTTCTCAGGCTGTGATTTTACAAATACCAATGTACCAAGTGCTGCTACAACTGTCGGCGACTATGGTTACGGTATCCGAGCCTCTGACGCGGGTTTCACAGTACAAGCCAGTTGTACCAACCCAACTTTTCCCTGTATCAGCTACGACCGGGGAACTTTTGTTGGTCTGGGCTATGGAGTACAGTCTACGGGCACCGATCCAGAAAACCCACGCCCTTTTATGGTGAGGCAACAGGACTTTGACGAATGCTACTTCGGTATTTATAATAGTGGTGTGAGCAACGCTACTATTTTACACAATAATTTCACCATGGGCGACCTGCCTGATGCGGTACTATCTTCCGATCAGTTCGGGGTATTCCTGGTTATGGGAATAGCTGGCTTCACTCTACAGGAAAACACTTTTACTGATTTAGTGAGTGATAATACCATCAATACCATAGGTACTTATAGCCGTGATTTGGGCCACTTTAGTAACGAAATACGCAAAAATAGCTACACTGGTCTGGACTATGGCAATTTGGCCGAAGGCGATAACGCTCTGCCTCCTGTCTCGGAGGAAGTGCGTGGCCTCACTTATTTGTGTAACACCAATACCAATGTCAGCGATGACTTTGCCGTAGGGAATGTATTTACGGCAAATCGGATTCGGCCCTCGCAGGGGTTGGCGGAGGATGTTGGTGGCCAAGTTAACTATCGAGCAGCAGGTAACCGTTTTTCTTATGTCGATACCGATTTTGCGAATGCCGGGGAGGCGATTACGTATTACTATTACGATGGGAACACGAATGAGCAGCCACTGACCACTACTGGGAGTATAGTATCAGCACTTACTAGTGAAAATACCTGTCCCAGCGATTATTGCGTACCGCCCTGTAAAACGGATACAGAAATAGGACTGGAGAAGGATCGCTACTACCAAGAAAGATCGGATAGAGACAAGGCCCGGATTTTTTATCAACAAACTTGGGCTGGAGCTACGGCGGCTGGACGCCGAACTATTGCTTACCATCAACAACAGATGGACAAAGCTGCCTATACGGTAGTAATACACATGCTGTACGACACCATCCATTTCGACAAAGACAGCTTGGCACTTTGGGTCGATAACCTGGAGGCATTTCCAGCGGGTGTTGGTCAGGCATTACAAGCTCACCACAATGGCGATCATGAGACAGCAGCGGCTGTGTTGGAACGACTGGGTAGACGTGCGAATTTAAATAGCAGAGAACAGCAAGATCGGAAAAATTTACCCCTTCTCTTTGCTGCGCTGTCAGAAAGGGCACAGGAACCATTATCGCCTCTGCGAGTAGCCGCTTTAGAAGCTATCACCAAAGATCCGCACAGCTACACTGGTAATATTGCCAAGAACATTCTACGACAACAGGGCCATTATTTTGCGCCGGTGTACCATTTGCCGGGGACAAAAAAAATAAATGAACCACTTACAAACGTCAAGGGCCGCTCTACCGGTACGCTACAGGTATACCCCAACCCATCAAATGGGCAATTCACCTTGCACTGGATACCCGAACAACCCTTGGTAGAGCAAGCTACGCTAGAGATCAGAACCCTTGCGGGCCAGTTAATTACCCGACGTACAGTAACAGCCCTTGAGCTTACGGAGGTGAATCTGCAAGGTGCAAAAGCTGGTATCTACTATTACCAGCTGCGAGTAGCCGACCAAGCTCCGTTATCGGGCAAGATTATTATCCAATAATTCATCGCTTTTACCAAATCACCGGAGTAGTTTAATGTTACTTCGGTGATTTCATATTCCTATCCGGTTATGCGCTTTACTTTAATAGTCACATTGTTGATAGCAGCTGTTTTTGCTTACGCCCAAACGGGTTTCATCCAAACCTACGAATTTGAGGGCGGAGGCATCAGTTTTGACAATATGCTGCTAAAGGAGGATACCTTGATCTTGTACGGAACGGCGAAAGCGGCGAATGCTACGCAGTGGGGTCTCTATTTTGCCAAGCTGGATACATTGGGCAACATACTATCCGAAACCGTTCATTATGATGAAAACGGACGTAGCTACGCTTTTGAGCAAGGGTACAAGATCATTTTTACCAGTGACGGTGGCTACGCCATTACTGGCCTTGTTTTTGAGCAGCAGATTCCCTCTTTATTCAAGCTAAACGTAAACGGAGAAGTACAATTTGTCAGAGAATATCCCGACACCACAACTTTAGCAAAGCGCCATTGGAACATCATCGAAACTAACAATGGCTACCTTAGTACGGGGGGTAAGCAGCAGGCTGATGATGGGCTTTGGGATACGTTTATCATGCGTACGGATCCCGAAGGTAATAAGCTGTGGGAGATTAATTATGGGGAATCCGATGTTTGGGATCGTCTGGCGGGGATCAATAGGATAAACGACAATGAATACTTAATAACGGGCTCCACGTTTATCAGTAGTTTACAAGTGAATAACTATGCGGATTTGTGGTCTAAAACCAAAGCCATCAAAATAGATACGATGGGACAAATCATTTGGGAATGGGAAGGAGAACTGGAGTATTTTAATGGCACTTTAGCAATATTAAGAGAGCTTTATCCTGCCAGTGATGGGAATTGGATCAATACCGGTGCTGATGTAACGATACTCGAAGAAGATCGCTTGGCTTATCAACCCGAAATCGTAAAAAGAGATACCAATTTCAATGTCCTTTGGGCCACCTCTTTCGGCGAACCTACTTCTAACCGGAACTACTTTGCCAACCTCGCCTCTACGTCAGAAGAAAACTGGGTGGCCGTAGGCCAATACGTGATAGATGACGATAGTGGCCGCTACCGTACATCGATCATAGCGAAGGTAAGTGCCGAGGGTGATAGCTTGTGGAGCCGTACCGATACGCTTTTCAATCCGTTAGAAACTGCTTCTACGCCGTACTTATCCGGTGTAGTAGTATTGCCAAGTGGCAGTATCATCACTTGCGGGAGGGTGGATAAAACGTGGCCAGCACCAGCATTTTCCATCGGCTGGCTCATTAAGGTAGATAAAAACGGCTGTATTGAACCCGGCTGTAATCCGCTGGTAGATGGTGTCAACCTTGCACCCATGCTAGAAGGTATTCAGGTATTCCCTAACCCCACCGCTGACTTTGTACAACTGCACAGCCTACAGCCTTTCACTTGGGAGCTGTACGACGGGCAGGGGCGTCAACTCGGCAGGGGTAACTCTACTGACACGCAGGCCCAGCTAGATCTGCGGCGGCAGCCCACCGGGGTGTACTACGTGCGGATTCGCCAAGGGCGGCTGTGGGGAATGCGGCGGGTGGTGAAATCGTTTTAATATCTACATATCGCTTGAACAAGACTTACTTGTACTGCCTATTTAACTGGAAATTCTTTCCATCTCCCTATATCTTCAAATGCTTGAACAACGCCTCTTTGTACGACTTACTGACGCGAAAAGTCTTTCCATCTTTCATCTTTGTGACCACATCCCCGGCACCGGTGTGCTGAATTTCGGAAAGAAAATCGGTGTTAATAATGGTAGACCGGTGGATGCGAATAAAATTGGTTTTGCCCAATTGTTCCAGCATATTGGTCATGGACTCCCGCAGCAGTAGGCGCTTACTCTCACTGGTGTACACCTCTATATAATAGCCAGAAGCTTCGATGTAGCGGATATCCTCCAATTGTACCAAGCTGATTTTGCTGCCTTGTTTCAGCGCCAGGGGTTCGGGCTTTTCCTGTTGTTTTTGGAGATAATTAACCAGTTCTTTCAACTGATCTACCCGTTGTTCTTGCTCCTCTTCCTGCTGCAATTGTTGAATCGCTTTATCAAGAGAAAGATAGAAACGCTCATTCTTAAAAGGCTTGAGCAAATAATCAAAAGCGAATATATCGAAGGCCTGAATAGCGTATTTGTCGTAGGCGGTTACGAAGATGGTCAATGGCCAGCTGTTTTCGGGTAGGGATTGGAGCACGTCAAAGCCCGTCATGTCCTTCATCTGGATATCCAGGAAGATGAGGTCTGGCTGGTGTTCCGTAATAGCCTGGATAGCTTCTTTACCGTTGCGGCACTCTTGCATGATTTCAACATCACTACGTGTTTCCAATAGCTTGCGTACCCGTTGGCGGGCTAGTGCTTCGTCATCAATGATTAATGTTCGTGTCATTCTTTTTTTCTTATTGGTATTGCCACTTCACTGATTACGCCGGGATGGGTATTGTATACATCGAAGCGAAAATCTTTGTCGTACATGGTACGCAGGCGTTCGCGGGTATTCTGCAAACCTGTTCCCTGTTCGAAAATGGCCTCTTTTTCTTCTTCCAAAAAACCTTGTCCGTCATCGCTAACCCTTAATACCAAGTGGCCGTTTTCGCGGGATGCTGCAATTTTTATTTGTAACTCCAGGTGATCTGAAGAAAATCCGTGATGAATAGCGTTTTCTACCAATGGCTGTAATAACAACCCTGGCACTTTCACATCGGTTACCGTTTCGTCAATCTCCCAATCTACACTAAGGTCTTCGCTGAATCGCATTTTTTCAATGTCTACATAGCGCTGTAGTAAAGACAATTCATCTTTGAGGGTCACTTTTTGGGTGTCTTTCCAGTCTAATACTTTTCGTAACAAATCAGCCAAATCGACAATCATCACTTGCGCTTTTTTTACATCAATATCCATTAGGCTGTTTACGCTATTGAGGGTATTGAAAAGAAAGTGGGGGTGCAACTGGGAACGCAGCATTTTCATGCGGGCTTGCAGTACTTTGGTTTCCATTTTGGATTGCTGCAACTGGTTTTCGTTATCCCTGCGTACATAATAATAGGTGTAGGTCACTGCTACAGCTAGTAGGTACACCATTGTAAGGGTATTGGCATTGAGAAGGTAGCCGTAGACCAGATCATCCACGTTTTGTTCACAATCCTGAAATACTTGACAAAACCAAAGGGCTACTCGTCCAAAAACAAAATACCAGCAAAAAGTAATGGGCACGACCATCAGCATGTGTGCCACGATGATGCGGAATCCTGGCCAGTTCCTTCTTAGGAAATAACGTGAGATGGTAACAATGAGGTAGATAAAGGTGAGCCCTACAATGGTAGCTATGAGGCGATCACGGATTATTTCGCTACTTGGACTGTTTAAATTATCCAGATAATTGAGCGCATAAACGCGGGTAAGTGTTGTCAATTGGATAAAGGCATACATAATACCTATACCAATGAGGAGGGGTTTGCCCGACCAAGCTTCAGCTGGTTGATGTTTTGGTGTTTTGCCCAAAATGATTATTGCACTTAATTATGAACGGTTTCTTACAAATTACCCCAAAATTACGGGAATTAGTAAAGGTGAGCTATTTTATCACTGCGCTCCGACTTCATTTGACTGCAAGCACTTCCTTATTCACAGCATCATATCCTGCCGTTTGAGCAAAAGTTTTATGTTTGGTGACAAATCAAGTGTATTCTGAATGTATATGACAAGTGGCAAAAGCCGGAAATCACCTGACAAATTTATTTAAGACTGTTTTTGGGGGAAGGATGCTTTGTTTTATCCCCTTGGTTTTTAGCCAACTTTTAGTAAAACCAGGCAAGCGACCGTATCTCATAATACGTGTCGCTTGCTTTTTTTGTGCTTATTGCCGACAGCATATAAAGTTCTCTGAGCTTCATCCGAGAAAAAGGGTCGTTCATCGAAAGGCAATTCCGTTCACTCCTAATTTGGGGGTATTCGTCGCATATTTTGAGCAGTTCAGGTAAAATTATTGGGGGTAAGGGGCAATTACATGCATCTTTGTTGCAACCAATGAGGGAATGACCTCGTCTATTGTTTGAACCCGATTATAACCAGGAAGTGTTAAAAGCACTTCTTAACCCGACTGAAATTATGAAAGCCCGATTCCTGTATCCAGCAGTACTGCTTGTACTGTTAGGTGGACTGTTTATGTCTGCTGCACCCGAAACAACTGCTACTGCCAAAGGTCAACAAAGTTTTTTTGACCGTTTGGCTACTCCTAACGACATTACTCGTTTTACTTTAACTTTCGATATCGATGGGCTTTCGGATATGAAGCGTTCGGAAGATTACTTCCCGGCTACGTTTTCTCATCAAGGCGAAAATTGGGATGCTAAGGTTAAAGTTCGCGGCCGCTACCGTCGTCGGGTATGTGAATTTCCTCCTCTTAAGTTGAAGTTATCAAAAGACATGTTGGAAGCAGCTGGCTTACAGCGCCACAACAAGTTTAAATTAGTAACGCACTGTTCTGATGACTTTGATAATGCCGACAACGTCTTACGTGAGCAATTGGCTTATGATATGTACCGTCTGATTACTGGCGAAGGCTTTCGTACCCAGCTTGTTCAAGTAACTTACCGTAATGCGAAGACTGGCGAATCTGTAGAACGCTTTGGTATTCTGATAGAAGATACTGACGAAATGGCGCAGGCCTTGGGAGGTGAAGAATGTGATGAATGTTTCAACTTATCTCAAGAGAAGTACGTGCCTGGTAACCTTGAGCAGGTGGCTTTGTTTCAGTACATGATAGGTAACGCGGATTATAACGTAAAAATTCCTCGCAACGTAAAGCATGTTCAGCAGCAAGCTGGTGGGCAGTTTAAGATTGTTCCTTACGATTTTGACTTTTCTGGTTTGGTAGATGCTGAATATGCTATACCTAACCCCAATCTTGATCAAAGCCATATAAAACAAAGAATGTGGATATGGGAGTTTGCTGCGAGTAGCAATACGCTTGATACGACTGTTCAGCAGTTCTTGTCCAAAGAAACAGCGGTAATGCAGTTGGTAGAAAACTACCCCCATTTGAGCAAATCCAGCAAGCGGCAAGTCACCAAATATCTTGGTGATTTTTACGACAGCCTGCAAGACGGTAGTTTTATGGCAGGAGTGTAATGCATTTCGATATAATGATAATTGACTAAGAGAAAGGGTAGAAGGGCATTGTATCTTCTACCTTTTCTACATTTTTATGATTGGGCACTGGGGAAAGTAGCATGAGACAAGGATCGCGGTGGTGCTAAAAAAACCGGATTCTACAAAAAAAACGATTCCTACTTGTACCATTCCAAGGGTTGTTCTATCTTTGCGCATGGAAACAATACAAGCTCAGTCCGACAAATTTATAGGTGAAGGGCTCACCTTCGACGACGTCCTGCTCGTCCCTGCTTACAGCGAAATTCTACCTCGCGAAGTTGACATTTCTACCCAGCTTACACGCTCGTTGCGGCTAAATGCGCCGATATTATCAGCTGCTATGGATACCGTTACCGATAACAAACTTGCCATCGCCCTTGCGCGGATGGGGGGTATTGGTATTATCCATAAAAACATGACGATTGAGGAGCAAGCTGAAATGGTACGTAGTGTAAAACGTAGTGAGAGTGGTATGATCGTTGACCCGGTTACACTTAGTGCTTCTGCTACGGTAGGGGATGCTCAAGCGTTGATGCGCCGGTTTAAAATTGGTGGAATTCCTATTGTAGATGACAATCAGCGACTAGTAGGTATTCTTACCAACCGTGACCTACGGTTTGAAGAAAATATGGCAAGTTCAGTAGAGTCTTTAATGACGTCTAAGAATTTGATTCTTGCCCCAGTAGGAACCACGCTAGATCAGGCCCGTGAGATTCTCCAAAAGCATAAGATTGAAAAGTTACCGGTGGTCGAAAATGATCGCCTTGTGGGGCTTATTACCTACAAGGACATTATGAAGGTGCAGGATTTTCCAAATGCCTGTAAGGATGCACTTGGCCGCTTGGTCGTTGGTGCGGCGGTAGGTGTTACGCACGACATGATGGATCGGGTAGAAGCTCTTGTTAAGGTAAATGTGGATGTTATTTGCTTGGATACGGCTCACGGCCACTCCAAAGGTGTATTGGATGCAGTTCGCCATGTAAAGAGCACTTACCCTGACCTTCAGGTGATTGGTGGTAATGTTGCTACTGGAGCAGCAGCCTTGGCATTAGCTGATGCTGGTGCTGATGGCGTAAAAGTAGGTGTAGGTCCTGGTTCTATTTGTACTACTCGGATTGTAGCTGGTGTGGGGGTGCCTCAGTTGACGGCTATTCGTCAGGCAGCTCTTGCATTGAAAGGGCGGGGTGTTCCTATCGTTGGTGACGGAGGTATTCGTTACTCTGGTGACATTGTCAAAGCACTTGCTGCTGGGGCCAATACCATTATGGCTGGTAGTTTGTTTGCAGGGGTAGAGGAAGCACCGGGAGAAACCATCCTTTATGATGGTCGTAAGTTCAAGGTATACAGAGGAATGGGTTCTTTAGGTGCGATGAAAAAAGGGTCTAAGGATCGCTATTTTCAAGACGTTGAAGACGATATCAAGAAGCTGGTTCCTGAAGGTATTGAAGGGAGAGTTCCTTATAAAGGAACGCTTGCAGAAGTTGTAAATCAGTACCTTGGTGGGTTACGTGCCGGTATGGGGTACTGTGGTGCACCTACGATTGATGTCTTGCAGGAAGCACGTTTTGTGAGGATTTCTAATGCAGGTATGACAGAAAGTCATCCGCACAATATCACGATCACAAAAGAATCACCTAATTATTCTAGAAGGTAATTCTAAGTACTACTGGCTGCTAAAAATAAAACTAGCAGCCAGTAGCTTATTTTTCGAATAAGTTCTTACTCTACAACCAAACTCTGATTACTCACCTGTTTGGTCAGTTTTGCTCCATTGGTGTTGATCGTAGCCACTGACTGATGGTTGGCTTGAACGTTGATCACGCCAGACTTCAAGTCTTCCGCATTAACAATGGACTGTGTGTCGAGCGATAAATCAAAATCATCGGCATTGCCACTCAGCGTTAAGATACTCTGACTTTCTACTTCTGCATCTAGGTCCTCTACATCTACTTCTAACGCGACGATTGATTGTGAACTGATCGTGAGGTCTAGGTTTCGGGTTGCAAAAACGCCTTGACCGTTAATGATAACAGAACCTGTGGTTTCAAGTGCTTCCAGTTGTGTTACGGTTACCCTTACTTCGGGAGTGTCTTGGTTTTTGCGGTAACGTGCCATGATTACGAGCGCCTCACCATTTACTTCCCAGTTTACCTGGTTTTCTCCTTTAAGGATGGTTACGCCAGGTTGTTCGCCAGCGACCAGCTCAATAATTACAGGGCCGTCAATTTCAATTTCGGTGAAATTATTCATTTTGCTTTGAGCCATAAGGGCAACGGAGAGCAGCATGAATGTGTTTAAGAGCCAAATTTTCATATTCCTTGGGTATTAATTAGTTTTGTAAGAAGATCAAGCAAAAAGACAGTAGCTAAAATTATTAGTTGCAAAACCAAAATGCATATGACTATTCTTTCTGCTGACTTTTACCGTCGTGAAGATACGGTGCAAATTGCAAAGGAGCTTGTTGGTAAGGTAATCATCACGGAATTTAACGGTTTACTTACCAGTGCACGGATTGTAGAGACGGAAGCTTATAAAGCTCCTGAAGACAAAGCCTGCCACGCTTACCTCAATCGTAAGACCAAGCGCACGAAAACGATGTTTCTCCCCGGTGGGGTAGCTTATATCTATCTTTGTTACGGCATCCATCATCTGTTTAATGTGGTCACAGGACCAGAGGGGGCAGCTCATGCGGTATTGATCCGGGCGGTAGAACCTCTAGCTGGACAGGAAATCATGCTCCGGCGACGAGGGCTAGAGAAACTTAAGCCACAATTAAGCGCTGGCCCGGGCGTTATGTCAAAGGCTTTGGGGATTGAGAAAGCCTATGATGCGATCTCCTTGACCAAGCGTGGAGGGATCATTCGGATTGCTGATGCTCCAGTGCTTCCTCCTTCCGAGATTATTGCCGGCCCTCGGGTAGGGATTGATTATGCGGAAGAATGCGTAGATTGGCCTTGGCGATTTTACCAGCGTGATTGCTCTTGGGTAAGCAAAACCCGCAAGAAAAAGTCCTGAATTATGCCTCTGAAAGGGGCCGAGAAAACTTACACATGTACAAATACGTCTTTTACTCCTTCCTTTTTTTAGCCCTGAGTAGCGCTACTTTGACTGCTCAAGATATTGAATATCAATATTCTAATCAGACTTATGTAGATCATTTACAGACCATTGTTTTTGGTCCTACGGGTTATCCTCATCTATTTCCTGTGATTACACTGGATGGTGATGAAACACTTTCCCTTAGTTTCGATGATATGGAATCTGATGTACGCAACTATACCTATACGGTTATCCATTGTGACCGTGACTGGCAGCCTTCCGGGCTGGCACCATTAGAGTATATTGATGGTTTTGAGGAAGAGAATATTCCTTCTTTTAATTTCTCTTCTCGCACATTACAAAACTATATTAATTACTCGCTCACGTTTCCTAACCGGAATATGTCGGTGACCAAATCGGGTAATTACCTCCTTGTTGTGTTTGAAGATGAAGATGAAAAGCGGGCTGTAATAAGCCGTCGTTTTGTGGTCGCAGACCGCCAGGTGGGCATCAGTGCTGAGTTTGTTCGCCCTATGGACGTTAGTAAAATTCACACTCACCAAGAGGTCGATTTTGTTGTTAATTTTCAACGTCTGAGTGTTCGTAATGCTATGGCTGAAATGAGTGCTTCGGTACTCCAGAATCAACGTTGGGATAATGCTATTACTGGTGTTAAGCCCAAATTTCTTTCTGCAGATCAGGCGATTTTTGATTATCAAGGCGAGATAGTTTTCCCCGGTGGCAGTGAATTTAGGCTTATTGACTTACGAAGCTTGCGAATTCCTCATCGGGATATTGAATATCTCGATGTGAATACCGATAATCAAATGGAGGCTGAACTCCTGCCTGTTATCAATAGGTCCAAAGCGCCCCATTTATCCTTTATTGATTTTAATGGCCGGTTTTTGATCGAAAACCAGGATATGGCTATTGCCGATTTACAGAGTGAATATGTTTATACGCTAATTACATTCAAGGCTGATGAGCCGCTTTTCAACGATCATGTCTACCTTTTTGGTGCGGTCACGGAATGGCAGCTTAAAGAAGAATACCGGTTTCGCTACAATCCGGCTATCTCAGCTTATGTTGGTCGCTTCCCGTTTAAGCAGGGCTATTATAATTACTATTTAGCTACAGCTCCTTCGAACTCTGATCCCAAGCAACCGCTGGTGCCGTCAATCATAGAAACGGAAGGTAGCCATGCTGATACCGAAAACGATTACCACGTATTGGTTTATTACCGTCCTTTTGGTACTCGCTACGATCAGGTTGTTGGCTTTTTACAAATCAATTCTCAGCAGACAAATTAAGATTGCTTACCAATTTCGTAAGGCTTCCCAGTTGATGGTAAAGGTATCCGTTGTTATATCCTTACGGTAACTACGAGCCAGGAGGTCTAGCAAACGCTGGCTAGCAGCTTCGTCTAGGCGACCTTTGTTTTTGATCCTAGCATTGAAGAAATCAGGATCTTCTACATAACGAGGGTTGTACTCGTATTTTAGTACTCCTCGAACATTAGCAATGTTTTCATCGCAAACGCCCTGAAAGTAGTGATTAGGATCAACCCTGATGGTTCGTTGCTCATTAGGGGCAAGGAGCAGGAAATCGTCAGGTGTTTTAACAGCGGTAGTGCCGCTGTTAAATGGAGGGTATAAACAAAGGGCTGTTTCAGGGAAAAGGGAAAGTCGGAAAAAATCTGGAGGAACCGAAGAGGGTACAAAGCGATTGGTATCCTTGGCGGGTAGAGGGCGAAGGATCACAATGGTATCGGAAAGGTGATTCGTGAGGCTGAAATACAGTTGAGGCTCGTTATGAACGAGGTCAGCATAAGAAAAATACATACTCACTTCTGGAGAAACAGGAGGCGTTTCCACCTGCCGTGTAGTTCCGCACTGGGTGAACAACAGGAGGAATATTGTATAAGAAAAGAGATTTTTCATTAGCAACAAGTGCTATTTATTGCTAGCAAAAACATGTTTTTCAGCGTGGTAGCTTGACCGTACAAGTGGGCCACTCTCAACCATGTCGAAACCTTTTTCGAGGCCTACTTCTTCGTACATTTTGAAAACATCAGGGTGAACATACTCTGCTACTTCCAGGTGCATTTTGGTAGGTTGCAAGTACTGGCCAATGGTGAGTACATCACAGCCGTGGGCCACGAGGTCGTCCATTATCCTCAGGACTTGTTCTTTGGTTTCGCCGAGGCCTACCATGATACCGCTTTTGGTACGTTTGCCAAAGTCTTTGGTGCGTTTGATCTGCTCCAAGCTACGGGCGTACTTACCTTGTGGGCGTACTTTGCGGTAAAGCTCTTCAACGGTTTCCATGTTATGTGATACGACCTCTTGTCCTCCTTCGATCATACGTTCGAGGGCGTCCCAGGTAGCCCGTACATCGGGGATGAGGGTTTCGATAGTGACGTGAGGGGTGCGATCTTTAACCTGGACAACAGTTTGGTACCAAATTTCTGCTCCCCGATCCTTTCGTTCATCGCGGTTGACGGAAGTGATGACGGCGTGTTTTACGCCCATCAGGTCAATGGCTTCTGCCACGCGTCTTGGTTCATCTTCATCATACTCAGGTGGCCGACCAGTTTTGACGGCACAAAAGCTACAGGAACGTGTACAGGTGTTGCCTAGAATCATAAATGTAGCAGTACCAGCACCCCAGCATTCTCCCATGTTGGGGCAGCTTCCACTCTGGCAGATAGTATGCAACTGATACTCATCAACCAGTGAGCGTACCTTTTTATATTTAGGTCCGATAGGTAGTTTGACTCGCAGCCAATCCGGCTTTTTGCGGCGGGCTTCCTTGGATTCTACTATTGGTAATTCCAGCATGAATGATTGTATTTGTCGGCGTTTATCGCACTGCAAAGTTAGGCAAGAATTGCCAAAAAGCTCTTACTTGTCTTTGTAAATACGCGGGAGTAGGCAAAAAGTTTAGCGATACTTATACTCCACTGGCGCTTAGTTTACTAGAGAATAGAGCGTCAAACAGGGGGCTAGCCATTACCAACGCTTGCCGAGTTGCAAGTTCAAATAAAGATTAAGAAAAATAGGGCTGTTTTGCAGATGGGGTACTTCTGGGCTTTCGATCATAATTGGGAGGTCTTTGAAATAAACATCGACCTGTATACCTGCTTCGAAAGCTTTTACGAGTTCATCAAATGCGCCCCAGTCAAAATGTGCTGCTGCTTTAGCGTGGAAACCGGGCATAATGGCTAATTCATTCAGTCCCTTAGAAAAGGAAGCTGCGCCGATAATGCGACTGAGGTCAAGGAAGATGTTTTCATTGGCATCACTGTAGCGCTCTTCACTAACATAAAACTGCGTAGAACCAGAGCCAGGGTCACGCGAGCGAAGTACCTCTAGGTAATAAGGCTTGACCAGGCCAATATTAGCACCCAGCTGATAACTCATACCAATGGCTAAACCACGGGTTTTGGCTTTCTCCGAAAAATAACGTTTCTCGCCAATACCTGCTCGTAAGACGAAAGCGCTATTTTGCTTACCATAAATGAATGCACGGGAAACGCGGTTAGAAGGCCCAAACTGGAAGTCAAAACTTTGGCGGTATTCTTGAGGATGACGGATGTCTCCAAATTCGAAATTATAAAAACGAGTCCGGTCGTAGCTCTTGAGTTCGCCGATATTAACACCAAATGCAAAAGAGCGAGGGGTAAGTAACCGGAAGTCAAAGCTCAACTCCTTATTATAGACGATTCCAACATTGGTATCATTATAGTAGTTCTGTCCAGCAGGTAATGATTGCTGAGCAATAGCATAGCAGACACTTAAACTAAATAGTAAGGAGAAGAAATATTTCATAATGACCAAGAGCTGTTATCCATGTAATTTACTATAAATTAATGAGTCTTGTTGGATAATTGTTCTCCGATCAGTGTAGAACCTGTAATAAATGACGGTAAATGGACGCTTTTATTCCGGATTGCTGAATGGTTTCAGTAATACACGAGCAATACCTTCGAAGAGTTCTTCCACATTTTCGCCGGTACGAGCACTGGTGAAAAAGTGAGGTTGGGTTTGTGCACGGATATCTTTTAGGGTCTGATCTGAAACCAGGTCCTTCTTGTTGCCTACCTTTCTGATTAAAACATTAGGCAATACGGAGTTAATGTAGACCAGATCATCTTCTAAGCGACTAAATGTAGCGGGCCGACTAAGGTCAAAAACATAAATAATGGCACTGGCTCCCAAAAAATAGGAGCGAGGAACCTTCTCTTGGGAAACTTCTCCTGCCAAGTCCCATATTATCAGGGATATTTCCTCTCCGTTAACAATGACACTTTTTTTATCTACGCGAACACCAATGGTAGTGAGGTACTTTTCATTAAAAGTATTGGTAATAAAACGATTAAAGAGAGAGGTTTTTCCAACCCCAAAATGCCCGGTAATGACTACCTTTTTACTGATCATTGCGGCAAGGCTTTGTAGGGTTTAATAAAATAAGCATCTAGTTCTTTTTGCATATGAGCATAAAAAGCAGGTTCTGGTTGTTGCAAGTCATGATTAAGTTCACGTGCAGCAAACGCTAATATTTTTTCTGCCAATTCATTACGTTCTTGTTCGCTAATCGTACCAGCGATAGCTAGTGCAATGTAGTAATTAAAAAAGTTATGAACCATTATTTCATAATTACCATACTGGATGCCTCGGAGTTCTTCGTCTGTTCGCTTGAATGCATCTTCCACAAAAGCTTTGATCGCTGTTAGCATCCCAGCAATCATGTCTTTATCTGCCGTTTCTGTGGAGGATGCACTGCCTAATAGTAGGCCAGACTCGTGACTGATGATATAGACTTCTTCTACAATAGACGGACGAAGGTCAATAATGATTTCCTCTGCTGTTTTGCGTTCCCAAAAGCGCAAATAAGAGGAAGACTCTCGGAGTATTTGATCAAGACGTTCGCGCATTAAGCGAAATTCGTTATTGATGTATTTTCTAATGAGTAAGCCTAGGCGCGGGTACAAGATATTGATAAGCTCATCTTGCTTTTGCCGCATCCTCTGATCGACAATTTTTTGAACAACTTCGACGTATGGATCAGGGAAGTTTTCTTCCAACTCCTTCATGTGAGCAGCAATAATGGGATTGATCCGCTTGGACAATTCTTCTTTGCTTTCTACGATATGCTTTACCTCAGCTACCGATTGGCGGTCTTTGCTGAGGAGTGCATCCCGAAGACGTTCCAAGAGAATTTTATCCTGTGTTGATCCTGCTGTGCCCATAATCCTGCTTGCTGATTAGCGCTTGAGTTCCTGCCCCAAAGAAAGGAACAGTGCGCTCAACGACTTACGATCGTCGTTCATTTTGTTTTCGAAATGAGTGGCGAGGTGAGTGCTTTTTTGCTGTAGCAACTCGTCTAGCGCTTTGATGCGTTCATCAAGCGCTGCTTCTTTGGCTTCCAAGGATGCTTTTTGCGCCTTGAGTTCAGCTTCTACTATTTCGAAACGTTCATTGTATTCACTAATGATTTCGCCCATCAGAATATCTCTGATGGTCATCAACTCAGTGAGGGAGGTAGGTTTTGATGTTGCCATACACGGTGTGTTTTTACAGAAACTAAGGGCTTGTCGAAATAACAGCATTTTTTGATAGTCTTCTTTGTGGAAGCAAAGTCTAAATATTCCGACAGGCTCTAAAGTAAACAATTTTTATAAAATTAAATCTAATGGCTTCGCTTTTGGGGGGTAAATGCTTAAAATTGAGGTTATGGAGGCAATTTTCTATTGTGAGAGGCCTAGTACAAGGCTTACTTATATTGTGGATTATATTTTTACTCAGCTGTTGGGGGTTAAGGTGTATGTGACACATAAGGAGGTTGATTATCAGTCTTTTATTGGGATCCGTTGCAACTATTCAGGTACAAAGATTTGTAGCAAGGAAGTGCATATTAAGCCTCATGGCTTACTTTATGAGCAAGGGGTTGAAGAACAGGTTGTTACTTCTTTTCTCGTTGGTGATCAGCCTGCTATTTTTGCTTCTGGCCCGGGGTATGACCTTCCTTTTGACGTGTTTTCTGCAAGTTTTTTCCTGTTGAGCAGGTATGAAGAGTATCTCCATTTTGAATCAGATATACATGGTCGTTTTCCTGCTAGAGCTTCTTGGGCGGCGCGTAATAATTGTCTTGGGTATCCTGTTTTATGGGAATGGAGCAAGCTTTTGAGAGCTGCATTTTTGCAAAAATATCCTCGTTGGCAGCCGAAACCTCCCGGGTATGTCTTTGTGCCAACTTATGATATTGACTTGCCCTGGGCTTATCTTCATCGTGGATTGCGAGGCTGGGGTAGAGTAGGCTTGGATTTACTTAAAAGAGACTGGCCACAAGTAGGTGCACGATGGCAGGTTCAACAGCAAGGTAAGGCTGACCCTTTTTTTACCTTTCCGCGTTTGCAAAAATTACATAATGATACCGGTACCCGCCCTCGTGTTTTTTGGTTGTTGGCCAATAGCACGCGTGAAGATATCAATCCGTCTTGGAAGCTAGAGGCTTACCAAAAACTGATCCGAGAGGTGAGTGAATGGAGTGATTCGGGTATTCATCCTTCGTATTACAGTTGGCAAACTGCCAGCGTTATTGAGCGTGACAAAAAGCGTTTAGAAACGATAATCAACTCGGGAATTACCCATAGTCGGCAGCATTTTTTGCGGTTACGCCTACCGGATACTTACCGGGCATTATTGGCTGCTGGAATACGCCATGATTATTCTATGGGCTTTGCCGCGCAGCCAGGTTATCGAGCAGGAACGACGGAGCCTTTCTTCTGGTATGACTTGAAGGAGGATAAAATGACAGAGCTTTTGGTACATCCTTTTGGTGTAATGGATGTAACACTTAAACAATATTTGGGGTATTCCGCCGAAGAAGCTGTCGAGGCGTTGAAAGACATGCAGGAGTATTGCCAAAAAGAAGGATTACAGTTTTGTACGCTTTGGCATAATAGTAGTTTTTCTAGTCTTCACGGATGGGATGGCTGGTGGGAGGTTTATGAAGGGTTACAAAAATGATGGGAGGAAAAGAATAATGAGGAGGAAAAAGTTTAGCGGCCCTCTATCTTTACTGCTGCTTGCTTATCTTTAACCAAAATAAATACATTTTATGCTCCACCTATTGAGTGATACTCCTTCTATTGCTAATCAATACGTCGCCCAGTTGCGGGATATTAATGTTCAGGCAGACAGTATGCGCTTTCGCCGGAATATGGAACGGTTAGGGGAGTGCATCGGATACGAATTGAGCAAAGAGCTCAATTATGTAGAATACTCGATAGAAACTCCGTTGGGGCAAGCACCTACTGAATTGCCCGCAGAGGAACTCGTGCTGGCAACCATTCTGCGAGCGGGTTTGCCGTTGCATCAAGGCTTACTTAATGTATTTGATGATGCAGGGAATGCCTTCGTTTCGGCTTACCGAAAACACCATAAAGACGGAACTTTTGAAATAGAAGTTGAATACCTCAGTTGTCCTGATCTGGAAAATAAAGTATTGATTGTTTGTGACCCAATGCTGGCAACTGGTGCCAGTATGGTATTGGCAACCCAAGCTTTATTGGCTTACGGAAAGCCTAGTGCAATTCATTTTGTGGTCGCTATTGGTGCGCGCCTGGGCTTGGAGCATTTGCAACGTAATTTCCCTGATGCCCACATTTGGATAGCGGCCCTCGACGAAGAACTAACCGCCAAGAGTTATATCGTACCTGGCCTGGGCGATGCTGGCGATTTGAGCTATGGCGCGAAATTGCAAGATTGATCGACGGGAACTTTAGATAAGCATCTGCTCTTAAGAAGTTGTTGTTTCCGTTAATAATCGGACGGAACGGTCTCTGTATTTTACTAAACACCAACCTATGCCTGCACCTCAAAATTTTCAGGTCCATCTTTCAGGAATCATCAACTTACTAAGTGATCACCTTTACAGTAGTGACCAGGTTTTTGTCCGCGAGTTATTACAAAATGCAGTGGATGCCTGTAGTGCAAGATCCGTATTAGAGCCGGATTTCCAACCGTCTATTAGTTTCACCTTTTTGCCTGATACCTCCACTCTGCAAGTTCGGGACAATGGTATTGGGCTAAATGAAGAGGAGATTACGACTTTTCTGAGTAGCATAGGTGCAAGTAGCAAAAGAGAATTGGGGGCTCAGAGAGAGCATTTTATTGGCCAGTTTGGTATTGGTTTACTCTCTTGTTTTATGGTGTGCGAGAATATTGAGTTGCAAACACAATCGTTCTCTGGTGGACCAGCCTATAAATGGACGGGGTCAGAAAACGGTACTTTTCAGGTGGAAGAACTTCCGCCATTGGAAGAGGCAGGGACATTGGTGAATATTCAGCTCAAAGCTCATAAAGCGAAAAAGTTTGATGCAGAGAGTATCCCTCGGTTGTTAAAGTATTATGGCCAACTTTTGGCTTACCCTATCCATTTTTACACTTTCCTTAATGGACGGGAAGTAAGTGAACAAATCAACACACGGTTCCCCTTTCCCGAGGATATAAAGGCCGCGATTAGTGATGATCGGCAGGAGTTGCTTCAGTATGGGAAAGACCTTTTTGGTTTTATGCCACTTGATGTAATTGCATTGGAAACGCCTTCTGGTGATACGCAAGGCATGGCTTATATCTTGCCTCATGAATGTAACCCAGGCAGCCGACCGATGCACAAGGTGTACCTCAAGCGGATGTTGTTGAGTGATAAAATAGATGATATTTTACCACCTTGGGCTTTCTTTGTGCGAGCGGTTATTAACTCTTCGGAATTGCAGCCAACAGCTTCGCGGGAGCGTTTTTATGAAAATGAAACCTTAGAAAAAACACGAAAATCACTTGGGCGATGTATTCGTTCTTATCTTATTCGTCTTCATGACAATGACCCTGTTATTAGAGATAATATTTTCTTTAATCACCAAAACGCTATCAAGCAGATGGCAGAGCATGATGAGGAACTTTACCGCATCATGATTCCTCATTTTACCTTCCCAACGAGTGGTGGGCAGATGACGATCCGTGAATACCGGCAAAAAAACGAGATGATACGGCACGTTTATGACTTGGATGAATACCGGAAGATTGTCTCTTTGGCCAAGCAGTCTAATGACCTGATCATTTTATCCCGTTATAACAATGATCGTAAGTTGCTAGAACGCTTGCCGCTGGTGTATGAAGGGGTGAAGATTGAGCCTATAAGTACGATGTACTTCATGGACCGCTTTGGGGAATTATCTTTTCAGGATCAAGCCCGCTGGGCTGATTTCTTAGCCATTGCCAACGAGGTGCTCGATGAGCATGGCTGCCGGGTGCAGCTTAAGTATATTTCGCCGGATAACTTACCTTCCATTTTGAATGTCACCCAAATGGGGCTGATGAAGCGAGGACTATTGCAAGCAGATACCGATCCCGAACTGCCACAACTCCCCGGTGTTTGGTCGAATATTGCTAACGCACTCCACCAGGGGGCGGGGCAAAATGCCAGCCTTTTTCTAAACATCAACAATGAACTGATACAGCAGCTGTTGACCCTAAAAGCAGTGGAGACGCAGGAAATGTTTGTGAAGTTTCTGTACCTGCAAGCGCTGATGCTGGGGCGTTATACGCTGATGGAGGAAGAGTTGGCGATGCTCAATGATGGAATAATGAAACTCATGCTTTCTCATTCCTAAAGATTAGTCAGAGAATCAAACTATAAAGCTCATGATTTTGGATGCGTTCGATGATATTGCCAGCAAGTATCCCCATCTGGGAAGCCATTCCCTTTCGGATGATATGAACGAAAACATTCAGTTTTTGCTGAAAGGGCAGGCCCTTAATGCACCAGACGGAGTAGATGGATTAGAATTGGGCGTTAAGATTGCCGGGATGTTGCTCTTTTTGACCGTTCGTACCCAATATACTGACTTGGGTTTGCCTGCACTTAATTATTTGCGTAGCTATTACGGTCATCCAGCAGCGCCGGATGAATTAGGGGATGAACTTGCAGCCTATTTAGTGGAATACTTGCCCTATCTGGCCGAAGTAATGAGTATTAGTAGAATGCAAGTGGAAGAGCTAATTGCCGATGCACGCCTAATTATAGAAGGGAGTAAAACGCCGGTCGAATTGCTTTCTTGTTATGAATTATTGGCACTCAAAGCGATGGGCCAGACCGAGGAAGCAGAACGTAGATCGAAAGAATTGCGAGCGATTGGTTGGAACAAGGAGGCAACTGGGTGTACAAGTTGTAACCAAACCATAAAGGTAAATGTAGCCCTTGCTTATGATGATTTGGAGCAAGCCCATCAGCTTACAGATCAGTGGATGAGCAAAGAAATATCCAGTTGTACACGTGGCCCACAAGATGTTCTTGGCGAAATGGCATGGCGCAGTTGGCAATCAGGAGCTACTGATTTGGCACGTTTGTACGCTAATGAGCAGGAGAAATGTTTGCTGGAATCACAGAAGATGTATACTCGCAAGGCTGTTCTGCCGCTGCTGGAATATTATGTCGCTACAGAAAATTGGGAGAAGGCAGATCATTGGTTCAATGAATTGGCAGAGGGGCTGTTTTCTACGGTCTTTGCTCTACAGCGGTTACGGTTTCTTAAGGTGAGTTGCGAGTTGATGGATCATTACGAAACGATAGACAAAACCGAGCTGTTTTTTCCAGAAAAAGTAGCGCCCATCCCATTGCAAGCTAATGGACTATTAAGCGTAAGTGTTTTTAAAGAGTGGTTAGTTCAAGAAAGAGATGCGTTAGCCGAAATGATTGACAAAAGAAATAATATTTAGCACCCCAGGCAACCCCTGGTCCTTCTGATCCGTGTAGTAAGTAAAAACTGTTGGGGATTTCCCAGCAAGGTTAAAAAAGCAAGACTATGAATCGGATATTATGCTTTAGCTTACTCGTCTGTTTGGCTACATCTTGCCAAAAGTCTATCCTACAGGAAGCGCAGAATGTTGAAGAAGTACAATTAGCAAATTACTACCTAGACCTGGATATCAGTAATATAGACTATATGAGTGCCGAGGACCAAGATGTCACTCATGTCGATGCAGATCAGGACCTTGATTTTGAATTCACTTTCAAAGAGGTGGCCTCTTTAGATCGGTATCTTTACTTTGCTAGTAACCAGAATATCCCTGCTGATTCTCTTGCAATCATAGGCAATATTCGTTTTATACAGTCGCCAGGGTCGGCTTTCCCGGAGGACCTTTTTGACCTGGAATTTGTCTTGACGGAAGCGCTGGGAAATTTGGAGCAAAATGCTGATGGTACCTATGGTTATATTGATAAACAATTACTAGCAAATCGTTTGGCGACCGAAAACTTTGGAAACAATAGCTTGTTTGCGGGGTACAATGTCAACCAGATGATGCTTACACTTCCACTGCCACAGGAGCCCTTGTCTGGATGGGGAGATATGGTGGTTTCGAGTAACGGTTTCTATTTTCCGCACGAAGTCCTTGATTTTACGGAGGTTAGCTATCTTGCTGAAGAGGATGCGATTGTTGTAGGAGGAACCTTTGAGGTGGAGTTGAAAGTCATGAGTTGTGGTTTCTACTCTTTTTATTCCGTACAGGAGGCCTCTTTTCGCGCACTTATTCAATAATTGAGACCTAGATAGTTTGAGTGACCACGAACTCGCACTGCTGATTGAGGGTTGCCGTGAAGGCAATGCCGAATGCCAGAAACGGCTGTTCCTGCAAATGTATAATTACGGGATGTCGGTGGCTGCGCGTTATGGTCAACATTTACAGGAAACGGAGGAAATTGCTAACGACGGATTTTACAAGATGTTGGATAATATTCATCGCTATCGGCCGGAGGTTCCCTTTAAATTGTGGTTGCGGAGGATTATCATTAATTGTGGAATTGATTATTACCGCAAGCAGCAAACCCGTGAGCGGGCGCAAGCATCGCAACCCACCAGGGGAAACATTCGTAATGCTGGTGCTGATGAACTGGATCGTGAATACCTGTTGCAATTGGTGAGGCAACTCCCTCCTCAGTACCGTATGGTGTTTGTACTCCACGTCATTGAGGGGTATAACCACGAAGAAATCGCAAAACAGTTAGGTATCAGTCGCGGGACGTCGAAATCTAATTTGGCGAAAGCCAGAAAGAAGCTTCAGGCATTGGTCATATTGCACAACCGTCAAGTCGCCGAATATGGAAAATAGAGAATTGGATCAATTGTTTAAAAGTGGGCTTGAAGCAACAGTAGATTTCCATGCCGCTGAAGAACAGTGGGAGGTTGTTGCCGCTCGTTTGGCTGCCCCTGGTCGTCGCAAATCAATATGGTGGTGGTTTTTGGGTGCCGGTATTGGCGTCGTTGTGTTGTGTCTGGCGTTTGTGCCGAAATCAGGCGGATCAATGCCTGTTGTTGGTGCGTTTCAAATTCCTATGGCTACAGAAATCGAATCTTCTTCTCTGATAGCGCCATTGCGCATTCCTTCCGAAAAGGAAGAGGCAAAGGTAAGGGATGGCGACGAAGGGAAGTTAGTAGCCCCCGTTGCTATACATAAGGATAAGGAAAGCAGGAGTTTGCCGGCTTCAATTCCCATGTTTGGGAAGGAAGATATCGCGGAGACAACTGTAGAGAAGGTTGCTGAAAATCAGATAGGCGGTACCTATACTTACCATTATCCAGCGGCTGCTCCCACGATTAAGGAACCGATCAGTACTGGAGCAGTAAGGAATATTGCGACGTTGCCTTTTGTAGATCTAACAAGTAAGGATGCATCAGTGATGGGAAAGCCATTGGCTATTTCGTATGAAAAACCGATGACTTCGAAGGCTAAAGTGGATAAGTGGGCACTAGAAATGGGCGTACAGCAGGATTTTATCTCTGCTAGTAGGGTTGGTAGTCCTGATTTGTCCTTGCAATATTATGGAGCGGTAGCTGTGAATTTTTCACCCAATTGGCAAGCCCGAATGGCCTACGGCCAAGGGGAAGTTCAGCGTACGATAAGCGGTGACCCAAGTACTTATAATGTTCCCGTCGTAGATGTTCCTTTGGATGAAAATGTCCCATCAACTACGCAACTTCAGTATCATAATCAAAATCTGGATGTCCAACTGGCCTATCATTTGCGTAAGTTGAAAAAGCTGACTATTTCTATTAATACAGGCCTTCAATGGAACAAAGATACAGGCATAAATGCCGTTTATGATTATGATGGCGTTTATCAACCGATTACGGTAGAGGCTATGCTTTCTGATACTAGATTCTTGCTATCAGACTTCACTGCGGGTGTTAGACTTGGTTATTCGCTAACCAATGCTTACCATCTTTACGCCGGTTTTCAACAATACTTTTCGCTTGATCGGAGTGGTACTTTTCGTTGGCCTTTGAGGCGGCGTGTGCAACTCGGAATGAATTATCAATTTTAACTAACACCCCTTACTATAATGACTAAAGACAGAAGAACATTTCTCAGAAATACGGCACTGGCTACTCTTGGCCTTGGCTTAGGGGCCTCTGCTCAAGGAGCACCTGCCGGAGATAAGCCTTCCTCGTTACTTACGTGTGACCGGACGACGCTTGATTATTACGGTGAAGGGCCGTTTTATACGGAAAATCCTCCCATGTTGGAGGGCAACCAGTTAGCAGAAATGGATGAACCAGGCGAGCGAATGATCATCAGTGGGCGGGTGCTCAACCTGAGTTGTTCGGAGTTTATCCCCAATACGGTGGTAGATGTTTGGCATGCTGACAACGAAGGCGCCTACGATAATAGCGGTTATAAGTTGCGTGGATTTACCCGTACCAATGAGCAGGGTTTTTACCTGTTTGAAACCATTAAGCCGGGTAAATACCTCAATGGTAGTAGCTTTCGTCCGGCGCATATTCATTATAAAATTACGCCTCCGGGGTTTCCTCAATTGATTACCCAACTCTACTTTGCCGGGGATACGAGTATTCCTGGTGATGCAGCGGCCTCGATCACTTCCGGCACCTATGATGCTACTGATCGGGTCATCCCTCTGGTGGCAAATGCGGATGGTGTACTAGAAGGTACTTTTGATATTACGATAGACGGTGAGGGTATTGCTGTTGGTACCAGTGATTTGCACCTTAGCACGGGGATGGTATATAAGGTGTCTCCCAACCCATTTACGACGGAGCTGACGATCCACTACGGGGTGTTTAAAAGAGCTAAAGTAGGCTTGGTGGTGTTTGATCTGGCAGGGAGACAAGTTGCAGTATTGGAAGATAGCGAGAAGATGCCTGAAAAATATTTTGCCACTTGGCAGCCTGATAGTGCCTTGCCAAATGGACATTACTTTGTGGCATTAAAAATCAATGACCTACAGGTTCATTATTTGAAAGTGGTGAAGGTGTAGGCGATTGCTAGAAAAGAGTTTTTTTAACAAAAAAAGCTATCTTACTAGCTGGAAACCACCACTATCTAGCTATGAGTCAGTTGCAACGCCGCCTTACCCTTTATGGCCTTACCATGATTGCCGTTGGCAGTTGTATTGGTGCCGGTATCTTTGCTACTCCTGGCGAGATCGTTGCCGAATTTCCTCATGCAGGCTGGGTGGTCGTTGTTTGGGTTGTTGGCGGATTGGTGACGCTAACAGGCGCACTGACGTTTGCAGAACTTGGAGGGATGTTTCCTAAGGCAGGTGGTATTTATGTTTATTTGCGCGAAGCCTATGGCGAACTCACTGCTTTTCTCTATGGGTGGGTTACGTTGCTGGTGGTGAACACCGGATCTTTGGCCGCATTGGCACTTATCTTTGCCAAGTACCTCACTTTTTTTGTGCCTTTAAGTGAAACTGCTCAGGTACTTGTGGCGGCGAGCACTATTATTGGGCTTACGTTACTGAATATTCGCGGAATCAATACCAGTCAGTGGATTATCAATGTTTTCACGACGACCAAGCTGTTGGCTCTGTTATTGATTGTGCTGATCGCTACTATTTTTCGTGACCAAACTACGCATCAGCCGATTTGGTCCTTGCAAAGTGATTTGCCTGATAATTGGGGAAAGCTATTACTGACGGCATTGATTGGTGTCTTGTGGTCTTTTGGTGGTTGGCATCACGCTACCTATCTGGCGGGCGAAACGAGGCACCCACAGCGTAACGTTCCTCGGGCAATGTTGCTGGGAGCTGTGATTGTAACGTTGACTTATGTTTTGGCTAACTTGGCTTATCTATGGCTTTTGCCTATTGAACAATTGGCGGGCAGTGAGCGGGTAGCTGGTGATGCGCTGGAGGCTGTGATGGATGGAGGCGGCCGGGCTGTTGCCTTATTGATTGGTGTCTCCGTATTTGGGACGATTGCGATTTACACCATGTCGGCACCCCGGATTTATTTTGCGATGGCCCGTGATGGTGTCTTTTTTAAAGAACTGGCTAAAGTACATTCGCGTTTTCAGACCCCTGCCAATGCCATGATGGTACAGGCTATATGGGCTGTTTTACTGCTCTTGGTTTGGGGACAGTTCCATGATTTGATTACCTATGTTACTTTTATTGATATCGGCTTTATGGCCTTGGCCGCTGCGGGTATTTTTCTCTTTCGTAAGCGTCTTCCTGATGTTAGTAGACCTTATCGGGCATGGGGCTATCCTTTTATCCCAGGCTTGTACCTGTTAATAACGACCTTGTTTTTGTTGAACACTTTAATGGAGCGGCCAAAGCAGTCTTTGGCCGGGCTACTGGTTTTGGGCCTGGGCGTAGTGTTGTTTTATCGTTTTAAGAAAGAATAATCAACTTTAGAACTTACTGTACTGGTGATAAAACCGAGGTACAGTGACCATCATAATGAATATTGTAACTGGCTGATGGTTATACCGCCACCTCTGTACTGGCAAGCAAGCTGGTAAAGAGGTCGAGTCCGTCAGTGTTGCCTAGCAAGTCTTCTGCGGCACGCTCGGGGTGAGGCATCATGCCAAAGACGTTGCGTTTTTCGTTACAGATGCCGGCGATGTTACGTAGTGTGCCATTTGGGTTGGTCTCGGCAGTAACTTGGCCACTTTCATCACAATAGTAGAAAAGTACCTGCTGATTGGCTACTAATTGGTCGATGGTAGCTTCGTCGGCGTGAAAACGGCCTTCTGCGTGAGCAATAGGAATTTTGTAAGCTTTGTTCTGATCAAGTTTAGCCGTAATTGCTGATTGATCGGTAGCAGGCTTCAAGTACACGTTTTTGCAAGTAAAGCGTTGGGTGTCATTGTGCAACAATACACCGGGCAGTAAGCCTGCTTCACACAAGATTTGGAAACCATTACAGATTCCCCATACATATCCACCAGCATTAGCATGTTCGATAACCGCTGCCATAATTGGAGAAAAACGGGCAATAGCTCCGGCACGCATATAGTCGCCATAAGAGAAACCACCTGGTAGGATAATGCAGTCGTCCGTTGTCAGATCGCCAAGGCTTTCTTCTTTGTGCCAAAGCTTACGAACGGATGCACCTACAACGTCACCTAAGACGTGGATCATGTCATCATCACAATTAGAACCTGGGAAAACGACTACGCCAAATTTCATAATACTTGCAATCTAGTGCGTGAATTGAATAAGCCGCAAAAGTAGGCAAAAACTACCATATAGGCAGCTTTAGTATGGGGGCAAAATTCAGATAAAAAAGAACAATTAGCAGTACGAGGTGCCATGCCTCAGCTGTTTGTGGTCGTGCTTTGGTGAAATTGAAGCTTAGTAAAATACCTGCTATAGGTACGAGGGTCTGCCATTGTTGCATATTCCAAGGCATGAACCACCAAATGGATAAACCTGCTCCGAGCAGCATCCAGTAAAGGATGTCGATCTTTATTTGGACTTCCATTTTGGTCTTTGTCAGATAAGTTCGGCGGCTGGTCAGTATGATCAGCAACAATGCGGCCATTGTGATATTTGCAAAAATTGGAATTTTAGACCATGTTATTGTTTGTGGCCATGAAAATGCAGAAGACCATTGCTGTTCCCAGAAAAGGGGCATCATGTCAAACCAATAATACCCAATTCCGACAAGGTATAGTGGCACGATGGCACCAATGATTATGATCAATTGATCTCTGAATTTTCCTGATTTTAAAATAGGTAGCATAGCGCTGTATGCCAGTAAGAATACAAGGTAAGCAGGAACAAACAATGCGGCTATTCCTATCCAAAACCCAGTATTGAAGATATGATCAGCAGCAGCATTAACCCTAAAGGCCTTGAGGTAAGAACGTAAAGATAAGAGCAGGAATACATTGGCTATGAGATAGCCGGAATAAACATGAAAATCGGGCAACAAAGACCCTATCAGGACGACAAATACGCCAGGGAATAGGTTGACGGGACTACTGATGCGATGTGCGAAAATAATGGCATTGGCAAATACTGCTTGAAGAAAAAGCAAAACAACGACCACTCCTAGGCAAAGGTTAGGGGCAGCGTCTAGCCAAGGAGTTACCCAGGTATTGCCTAATCCAGGTATAGGAGTAAGCGGTACCGTACTTTGCCAAAAATCGGCCAAGTGCAGGAAAAGGGTGTACCCTAAAATTACGATACCAGCTAAAAGCTGATTGGTTCGGAAAATACTTAACACGCTTGCTATATTGTGAAGTTCAAATGTAGGCAAAACGACGCACCTCTACGGGAAAAATATATTTTTTTCACAAGCGTAGGGTATTTAGCCAAGTTACGTTTGTTGGCGGGTAACGTATGTGATACTGAGTAGCAAAACCGCTACTCGGTGTATTTTACGTAGGTGAAGGGAAAGTGTTTTATTATTACTGTAGTATAAACACCATAATGTTGGTAAGCAAAACGTGGATTTAGTTGAGCGAAAACCCTTGGGTTTCGTTGCATGCGAAGAAACTAAGCTCGATAATTTTAAGTTCCTCTCTTTCGCACCAGGGTAAACTCGCTACCATTTCGCGGGCATGCCATTCGGTTTGGGCGGGGAGAATAGCCCACCAAAGACCTTCTTCTTCGGCGACAGCATATTGTAGGATAGCACCACTCAACAATAAACGATCGACAGCTACCGCTTGGGCGGTGGCTAGCTCTGTGCCCGACTCATAGGGCGGGGTGTAAGGGAGTTTGCAACGAACTAAAAAGTGAGCAGGTGTAAACATAATTGGTGTTTAGTAGCGCTTAGTAAGCCAGTAGTAAAGGTTGTACGAGTAGCTTTACCAACAAAGTTATTTTTTTTTATAATTTTCATTGAGAAAGGAAGCGTGATTGTCGGATAATTTACGTGGAAAGCACACTTTGTGTTTGCATTGGTCGTAAATTTGGCATTTCATTTTATTGATAATAATCCCAAAAATATGAAACGCATTTTTATCCTATTTGCTTTTGTATTCATCTCTTTCCTTTCTTTCGCACAAGATTATATCCCGGTTGTAATTAATGGGGAAGTGTTTTTTAGCACGGAATTAGAGACCGTGGAGGGTATTGTTCCTGCAGAAGTGACGGTAGCCAATTTCGAGAAAATTAATGGGCAACTCTATAATCGAGTATTTTTCAAGCGTAATTTGGAGGCGGATATGTTTATTGGCTATTTGCGGGAAGACCCCGGTGCCGGAGAAATCTATTTTCGTACGACAACCAATCCACAGGAGTATTTGGTATATGACATTAGCCTGGAAGTAGGCGAGAGTGTTGAGCTAAGTGCTCGTTGGTGTGATGGCCTGTCTGGTGATGTAGCTACAGTGGTGAGCGTAACCGAATCGGATGGCTTGCGCGAAGTCGTTTTTGACCGTGAAGTTGGTGATGACCAAATTTGTGAACCTCTCACCTTTATTGAAGGAGTAGGGCCCAGTGCCAGTTTAATTTTTCCCGTTTTTCGGACGGCTATTGCCGAAAACGGCGTAGCTCAAAACCTTTGTCATGCTTCTCATGAAGCGGTTATCTATTACCCCTCGGGTACGGATACGGACCTTTGTGGAGGTGGAATCACAAATACCGATGTTCTTTCGGTGATTGATGAAATAGAGGTGTTTCCTAATCCGGTGAGTAACATGCTTCAATTGAGGGGGCTGCCCGAGGGGAGCATCGTTACCGTAAATAATGGCTACGGTCAGGCGATGCCTGTAATCTTCAATGGTTCTAGTATTGATAGTAATAATTGGCCTGCGGGGCTGTATATAGTAGTGGTTGAGTTAGCTGAAGGTGGGCGCGTTCTGCGAAAGCTGGTGAAGCGGTAGGAGTGTTTTTTGAGTTTTTTGTATGATCGCTTTTATGCGATTGGATATGTTGATTGTATGATCGCACTAGTACGATCGGCTGTATATTGGAGTGCGTGTTTGCTACTTAATCGTACAATCGTATTGGTACGATTAGGTGCCCTGATCGCATGATCGCACTAGTACGATTAGGGTGCCTTTACAAAAAGAGGCGCTTTTTTTAGATGATTTTTTAAAAGTCCCAGATTTTGGGACTTTTAGGGCTTAGTATTGTGTGGTAATTATTTTTTAAACTTAAATAACGCACTTATGGCTCTCAAAAAAGATTTCAAATTCGGTGATGACCTCGTTGAACTTGCGGATTTCAATTTCGCTTTCGCTCATCCCGCTCGGATAGTTATTTTCAATATCCTTCAATCGGCCCCAACAGTCCCTTTCGAAAATTTTGCAAGGGTTATCCCGCTGAGCCAATCTACAATTTCTCAACATTTACAAATTTTCAAACGAGTTTACCTGATAAAGTCTCAAGAACTAGCTGATGGCAGGGTAGAGTATGCTCTTAATAGAGAGTGTTTTCAACATTATCAGGCGAATCTGTCGACAATGATTTTATCATCATTAGTGTAGTGGTGTTGTAGAGGTAGGTAGTGACCTGTAGGCGTAAATTTGGGGCGCATCGTATAATCGTATTGGTACGATTAGCGGGGGGGGATCTTGTTTTTACTACTTGAACGTACAATCGTATTGGTACGATTACATGCTCGATGTAATACTTTTCATTTGTTTCAAAACAAAATGAAAGATAGGTCGTTTTAATACTCTAACCAAGCATCAACCCTATGCGTGCCCACCTCCGACAACCAGGCGACACACAATTACAGGCTTATTTGACTGACCGTAGTCACCAATCTTTTTCCTATAAGGATATAGGGGCTAGCAAGGGGGAGTTTCCTGCCCATTACCAGCAGCACAGTAATCGTTTTTATTTGGGAGAAGGTCCTTCTTGCTGGCAACGTGCCAAAGATGCGATAGACCAATGGCAGCCATTCAATAATGGTTGGGCCATGGTGTTTCCTGGGGTAGCACCTATTGAAGAAAAGGTCGTTGTGGTGGTATGCTTCCGTATTTTGGGTATTTGGTGGAAGAATGCCTGTCGAATTGTGTATGTCGTCAATACTGACCACACTTATGGCTTTGCTTATGGAACATTGCCTGGCCATGTAGGACGGGGCGAGGAGTATTTTGGGGTAGAGCGCGATGAGGATGGGAAATGCTGGTTTGTGCTTAAAGCCTTCAGTCAGCCAGATTATTGGGGCGCCCGCTTGTTTCCTTGGTTTTTGCGTTGGCAACAGCAGCGGTTTGTACGTGCTGCGGCCATGCGTATGCAAGAAAGCGTACTCGCGAGGCATTAGTAGTAATCGATGTTCAACCAATGAAGATGGTAAAAGGAATCTTATCAAAGCTGCCCTGGGCTGCCATGTTACTGTTTGTCAGTAGCTGTTTGCTGCTGCCCATAAAAGCGCAATGGGGCCCTGCTTATTTGTATTGGATATTGTTGGCAGGGCCTGTTTTGTTTGTCCCTTGGGGCTTGGGATTGCTAACGGAACAGTGGCCTACTCAACAGCTGATGATTACTCGTTTGTTGCCGTTTTCAGGGCTAACGTTGGTTGCCGCTTTCTGTTTGCCCTCAGGGGGGATAGCGGCTGGTTTGGCTGGCCTATGGTTGCTGACGGTTATAGGAATAGGACTATGGGCGGTACGGCGATTTCGGGAATTACCCTTGGCTGGGTTGCTGGCCGTACTATTCCTAGGGATAGCTGCCGCTTGGGCTTTTGCTGATCGGTGGGGGTGGCAGCCGCTGGGGTTTGATCCCTTGATTGTATTGCTAACAGCTATCCACTTTCATTACGCGGGGTTTGCGCTGGCCTTGATGACGGCTTTGTTGCCGAAAAGTAGCTTGCAAGCAACCTTGAGTAAAGGGCTGGTAATAGGTGTAGGAGGTGTAGCGGTGGGGATTACGAGTACGCAGCTGCAAGGGCCGGTTTGGCTGGAGCTAACAGCTGTAACATTGATGGTCTTGATTGGCTGGGGAGTAGCAGTGTTGCAGTGGTATGAAGCAAGGAATGTACGGGGAATGGGGAGCAAGGTGCTATTGAGGGCAGGTAGTGTAGCGCTATTTTGTGGTTTGTTGCTGGCCTTGCTTTATGGTTGGCGGTTTGCTCATCAGTGGCCCTGGCTGACGATTCCGTGGATGTATGCCACGCATGGGGTGCTGAATTCGGTGGGCTTTACGCTGCTGACTTTTATGGGGAGAAGCATGAAGGAGGTATAGGGCACGGTGTGGGAATGCCCGCGCAAGCTGCCTGGAAGGCACGACCGGAGGGAGTGGCCCCGACCTATGAGGCACCATACTTGGTGTCTTATAGGTCGGGACGGAGCGAATAGCGAACCCTGTAAGGGAGCGACCCTCTCCGATGGATCGGGAGAGGGATGCGCCCAAAAAAGATTTAGGAACCAGTCGCTTGGTGCAGGATAAATTATAAACTACTGTATTTTTACAAAAAAAATTAAATACCTAAACGACGATGAAGAACTTGTTATTGGTAATGCTATTGATGTTTTCGCTGACCCTAGGTTATGGGCAAATAAAGGCCGTTACCGAAAACGGAGACGAGGTAACCTTGTACGATGACGGAACCTGGGCGTATGATGATATGGAGATGATGGCAGCATCGGAAATAATGATGAATCCTGAGACTTTTACGAAAGGGGAACGTGCCAGTTTTCTATTGAAGAGTAGTAAGAATGATTTTGGGTTTTATCTGAATCCGAAAGATTGGACCTTTATGAAGGACGGTAGCAACCCGGCTGCTGAGTATGAATTGCACCTGAAGTCGGGCGATTTGTACGGGATGATTATCTCTGAGCAATTGGAGATTCCACTAGAAACCCTTCGGGGGATTGCCCTGAGTACTGCCAAAGCAGCAGCGCCAGATTTGAAGATTGTCAAGGAAGAATACCGGATGGTGAATGGCTTGAAAGTACTGCACTTGCAAATGAACGGAACGATGCAGGGGATCAAGTTTTCGTACTACGGCTATTATTACTCTAACGAAAGTGGGACGGTGCAATACGTGACTTTTACCGCGCAGAACTTAATGGACAGCTACCGCGAGCAATGCGATGCGCTACTCAATGGCCTGGTAGTGATAGAAAAATAAGCAATGAAGGGAATAATAATGTTGCTGTTGATGGTGGGCCTGCTGGTAGGTTGTGGGCAGCCACCACCAGCTGCAGAGGAGGAGCCACCGCCAGTGCCCGTAAATGAAGACGATTTGCTGCTACGCTTGTCGGCCTATTTGAGTACAGATACGAGCAGGGCGGCACGTGAACAGAACGAGATTGTAGACTATGCGATTGAAAACCTGCTGGATGTGCAGGTGAGTAACTCTGGCTTGTTTTATGGTGTTCGGCAGGAGGGGAACGGTGAAGCTATAGCCTGGGGGGATTATCTGAAAGTACATTACAAGGGGTATCTGCTAGACGGTACCGTCTTTGCTGATTCGCGAGAACAAGATCGCCCGCTCTCGTTTTATGTAGGCAATATGATCCCGGCCTGGAATGAGGGGCTCGCTTATATAAAGGTAGGGGGGGAGCTGCTACTGCTTGTGCCCAGTCGTTTGGGCTACGGTGCTGATGGCTTGAAAACGAGTAAGGGGCGGGTGATTGTGCCGCCTTATCAGATATTGGCGTTTGAGGTGGAGGTACTGGAGAAGGAGGAGGATTAGTTTTCATCACATAGGCACATAGTTTTTATCTAAACCTTGTGTTTTGAACCATTAAAGGCACTTAATTTTTTCATCACATAGACATATAGTTTGGGTTTGTGGGGTTTGGTTTGTCTTAAAAGCTCCTTTGTGTCTATGTGATGAAAAGGTGTTTGGATTAGGTCTTATCACATAGGCACATAGTTTGAGTTTCTTGTTATTTTTACCGGAATGCTAACTACGAATCAGACTAACATGACTAATCGCTTATTCTTACTATTATTTTGTGGCTTGTTGTTTATAGGTGCGCAAGCCCAGAAGCAAGAGCTTACCTATTATCTACCTGACATTGCCTACGATCCTGCGATACCTACGCCGGAAGAATTTCTGGGCTGGCAGATTGGCGAATGGCATATCAGTCACGATCAGCAACTGGCTTATATGCGGATGTTGGCAGCGGCTTCGCCGCGAATCACGCTTACGGAGTATGCCCGTACGCATGAGCAGCGCCCCTTGGTGTACCTGACGATTACCAGTGTGGCGAACCATGCTGATTTGCCGACGCTGAAAGAGAGGCATGTTGCCTTAAGCAATTCTGAAGCTTCTGGTCGGGTGGATATTGGAAAGACGCCATTGGTTTTGTACCAAGGGTTTAGCATCCATGGTAATGAACCCAGCGGAGGGAATGCGGCGCCACTGGTAGCCTACTATTTGGCCGCCGGGCAGGGTGCTGAAATAGATGCTTTGCTGGATAATACAATCATTCTTTTTGATCCATGTTATAACCCTGATGGTTTTACCCGTTTTAGTACTTGGGCGAATATGCACAAGAACCTGAATCTGACTGCTGACCCGGCGGATCGGGAGTACGATGAAAGCTGGCCTGGTGGCCGTACCAATCATTATTGGTTTGACCTAAACCGCGACTGGCTGCCTGTGCAACACCCTGAGGGCCGTGGCCGGGTAGTGACCTTTCATGACTGGAAGCCCAATGTATTGACGGATCACCACGAAATGGGAACCAACTCTACCTTCTTCTTTATGCCTGGTGAGCCGAGTCGCGTACATCCACTAACCCCTGGCAAGAATCAACAACTGACGGGAGCTATTGGTAACTACCACGCCGAAGCACTGGATGGTATTGGGTCGCTCTACTACTCGGAAGAAGGCTACGATGATTATTACATTGGAAAAGGCTCTACCTATCCGGATGTGAATGGTTGTATAGGTATATTGTTTGAGCAAGCAAGCTCGCGCGGGCATTTGCAGGAAAGCGACAATGGTTTGCTTACTTTTCCATTTACTATCCGTAATCAAGTAAAAACAGCCTTGAGTACGCATGCTGCAGTTGTTGGGCTGAAGACGGACATTTTGAGTTACCAGCGCGATTTTTACCAGAATGCCCGCACCGAAGCGAAGGCTGATAGCCGGTTTGGGTATGTTTTTGGAACGGATGGCGATCCTAGTAGGGCTAATCACTTGATTGATATGTTGCTGACCCACAAAGTAGCTGTTCATCCGCTTGAAAAGGATGCACGCGCTGATGGAAAGACCTTTCGTGCAGGGGAGGCTTATGTGGTGCCTATGAATCAAGATCAGTACCGTTTTATCAAAGCTGTATTTGATCCTATTCTGGAATTTGAAGACAGCCTCTTTTACGATATCTCTACCTGGACGCTGCCGATGGCTTGTAATTTGCCGTACGCTAGTTTGAATAGTACACCTTCGGTAGGAGATGCTTTGACAGCAGTGCCGACGTTGTCGCCGACAACACCCGCTAGTAGCACTTACGCTTATCTTTTGCCTTGGAACGATTTTTATGCTCCTCGCTTGGCGTATTATTTAATGGATAAAGGCTTGCGCCTGAAAGTGACGACTGAGCCATCGGATGTCGGCGGAAATACCTATGCTGCGGGTACTGTTGTTCTTCCTGTGGTCAATCAGGGTGATTATTCTGCGGAGGAGATTCATGCATTGGTAAAAGAAGGCGTAGCGGAAACAGGTGTAGAAATGATACCGGTGAATACCGGACTCAGTTCGGCCGGGCCTGATTTGGGAAGTAGAAAGTACCACACCCTGGAAATGCCTAAAGTGGCCATTGTAGTAGGAGAGGGGGTGACGAGCTATGAAGCAGGGACCAATTGGCACTTGTTAGACCAGCGCTACCATATTCCTGTTACCAAATTGACGACTGAAAATATTGGGCGTACAGATCTTAGCCGCTACAATGTTATCATTTTACCCAATGGCAATTACCGCTTTGGTACCAGTGAGACGGCGAAAATTCAGGATTGGGTCGGTGCTGGTGGTACACTGATTGCCCAAAAAGGAGCCAATCGCTGGTGTGCTTCTAATAAATTGGCAGAATTGAATTCGATTAAAATAGATGGCGATAAAAGAGACCAACGCCCTTACGGTAAAATTGACCGGGACGGAGGAGGTCGGGTATTGGGTGGTGCTATTTTTAACACAGAAGTAGACCTCACGCATCCATTGCTCTATGGCTTTACGCGGACAGACTTTCCTGTTTTTCAGCGTGGGAACTTGTTTTATGAAGTGAGCAAGAACCCTTATGCTACGCCAATACGTTTTACCAATGATCCATTACTAAGTGGTTATGTACATCCTTCTAGCCTGGATGCATTGGAAGGGTCTGCCGCTGTTTTGGTAAGTGGCCGTGGCCGCGGACGCACTATTTCAATGATGCAAGAGCCTGCATTCCGGGCCTTCTGGTTTGGAACAAGTAAGCTCTTGGCAAATGCTATATTCTTTGGTTCCACCATTGATAGAGGCGCTTGTGAAGCCGTAAAATAAGAAAGAGACTAAAAAGAGACGGAAATAATTGACTAGTAATTGGTTTTACAAAAAATAAGTCTATCTTTGCCGTCCGAATTTGAATAGGAAATATTACCGCCATGAAGAAAGATATCCATCCCGATAATTACCGCCTCGTTGTTTTCCGTGACATCTCGGTTGACAAATCTTGGTTGTCGCACTCTTGCGCTCCTACCAGAGATACCGTAGAGTGGGAAGATGGCAAAGAATACCCACTAGTAAAAGTGGAAATTTCTAGTGAGTCTCATCCGTTTTTCACGGGTAAGATGAAATTTGTAGATACGGCTGGTCGTATCGACAAGTTCAACAAGAAATTTGCCAAATTTGCTAAGAAGTAAGGCTTCGATAATTATCTGGCTTGAAAGAAAAAGTCCTGATCAGCCATTGTGCTGCTTAGGACTTTTTTAATTTTGTAGTGTCGCTAAAGAAAAGGTGCTACCATGCGCCGTTTTTTAGGCAATAGTGACTGAAATTTTAAACATCCCATCCCTATGGCACACCTCATTCTGTTTGATAACGAAACCCGTGATCACCTTTTGCCGCTGACGTATACGCGCCCGGTAGGAGCACTGCGAGTAGGCATTCTCACCATTAATGAAAAATGGGAGCGGGTGATGGCTTGTCCGGTATCTTTTCTTACCCAGGATTATCTCAGTGAGAAATTTGAGATGGACTATGGTGAAGAAAACTACCTCATCAACGGCTCTTTATTGCCAACCCCACAGATGGTACGCCTCATCAAGCAGCTGGATTATAGCGAAGCTATCTTGCTAGACGGTGAGCTGCTGGCCACTAAACTGCGGGGCGAGCAGATTGAACAACTCATTAAGGATGAAGATTTTGGTGAACTTTCAGGCTATGAAGCCAAGAACACGGATATCCTTAAACTAAGAGGTGTCTATGATATTTTTCACCTGAATCAAGCTGCTATTGAGGCCGATTTTGCACTTCTGACCGAAGGGCGTACTTCTGCACCTTTGTCGGATACCAACCGTTTGGTGGGGCCTGCTGATCAGCTTTTTATAGAAAAAGGAGCCACGGTAGAATGTGCTATTCTTAATACCCAGAACGGCCCCATTTACATTGGTCGGAATGCCTTGATTATGGAAGGCAGTATGATTAGAGGAGCCTTTGCGATGGGAGAGGGGGCGGTCCTTAAAATGGGCGCTAAAATCTATGGTGCTACGACCCTTGGGCCAGGATGTAAGGTAGGAGGCGAGGTAAACAACGTCGTGTTTCAGGCTGACGCCAATAAGGGACACGACGGCTACTTGGGGAACTCTGTGATCGGGCAGTGGTGCAATATCGGTGCCGATACCAATTGCTCTAACCTCAAGAATACTTACGAAGAGATAAAACTTTGGAATTACCTCGAAGAGCGTTTTGTGAAAACAGGCTTACAATTTTGTGGCCTGATCATGGGCGATCACACCAAGGTGGGTATCAATACCATGTTTAATACCGGAACGGTAGTAGGCGTAGCGGCCAATATCTTTGGAGACGGATTTCCACGCAACTTTATCCCTTCATTTGCTTGGGGTGGTGCCAGTGGCTATTCTACTTACCGCACAAGTAAGGCTTTCGAAATGATGGAACGAGTGCTGGAGCGCCGAGGGATAGACCTGACCGTACAGGATCGCCTGATTTTGTTGCGGGTTTATGAAGACACCGCCAAGTACCGTCGTTGGGAAAAGAAGGACTAAGGAACAGCACTTTGTTTTCTATGTAATACTAATATGGAAAAAATACCCCGCTGGAAAATCTGGTTAAGCTACCTGCTGGAACTCCACGTGGAGAGTGCCGAAAGTGATTACAATCCCTACCTGTATGTAAGCCTCCGGCGTGGCCGTTACCAGCTTAGTACTGCCAATGCGGTATACTCTTACGGCGACCTTTATACCAACTTTTCCCGCACCTTTGCTCGCTGGAACTGGGAAAAGTATCCGATAGACGAAGCGTTAATTTTAGGGCTAGGCCTGGGTAGTATCCCGGTGATCCTGGAGCAAACGCATGGGCAATCGTGCCAAATTACAGCAGTAGAAATTGACGAAGTAGTCCTAGATCTGGCCCAGCGCTATGTTTTGGATAAATTGCAGAACCCGCAGCAAATGATCGTCGCGGATGCAGCCATCGCCGTGCAGCAATTGCCAGATGAAAGCTACGACTTATTGTGTGTAGATATATTTGATGATGACCTTGTTCCTGAAGTATTCGAGACGGTCACCTTCCTAGAAAATGTAAAAGCGCTGCTTCGCCCAGGCGGCGTACTACTCTTCAATCGCTTGGCTGCTAACCCAAAGGACGAACAACTGAGCAAGCAATTCTTTGAAGATACCTTCCTGAGCGTTTTCCCCGAAGGATATTGCCTCGATGTCGGCGGAAACTACATGCTGGTGAGCAACAAGGAAGCGGTGATTTTATGACATAGTCACAGAGATTTTCAAAAGAGGGCCCTATCTGCGAATTATAACTATGTGTCTATGTGTTGACCTCCTCTGTTCTGTTTTATCACATAGTCACAGAGATTTTCAAAAGAGGGTCCTATCTGCGAATTACAACTATGTGTCTATGTGTTGACCTCCTCTGTTCTGTTTTATCACATAGTCACAGAGATTTTCAAAAGAAGGTCCTATCTGCGAATTATAACTATGTGTCTATGTGTTGAATTCCTCTGTTCTGTTTTATCACATAGTCATAGAGATTTTTCCAGGAAATACCCCTCCTAGCAACATGAATTTATGTGTCTATGCGGTAAACCCCCAAATCCCCACTTGTTTTTTACAACATAGCGCCCTAGATTACCTATTTTTGGGCATTGCTATAAAATTAATCCGCATGCCAGCCTCTGAGAAAAAACAATGTATCGTTTGTGGGGATGAAATGACGGGCCGGCAGGATAAACGCTTCTGTTCCGATAATTGTCGTAGTACTTATCATAACCGCCAGAATAGTAGTCAGACCAACTTTGTGCGGAAGGTGAACGGTGTTTTGCGAAAAAATCGACGTATTCTCGCTAGCCTAAATCCCGATGGTAAAGCCTCTTTGCACAGAGATAAACTACTGGAAAACGGCTTCAATTTTCGATATTTTACCAACGAATATGTGACCCGCAAGGGGACGGTATACCGTTTTGTGTATGATCAGGGGTATACCGAACGGGAAAATGGCTACCTGACTTTGGTCATTCGCCAGGAGTATGTTGAATAAATAAATCTTTTCTGAATGCTAATCAAGGCTTGTTGGCAAGGTGTTACTACCATTTCTTTGTGGGTGTTTTTATTGCTGAGTATCACACTCGTGGCCCAAGAGGACAGTACTGCCTTTCGGCCACAAACCTACTTGGGTGTTCAGTATGGCATGAATTGGAACACCGTTATGTTTTCTCCCCAAATAGACCAGGCGACGCTGGTGGCCAATCGTGTTGGAGCGGTGTTTCGCTATGTAGGACAGGCTCACCTGGGGATACAACTAGAAGTAGCTTACGATCAGCGGGGCTGGGCCGAAACGCTGGAAGGTATAGCAGCCGACTACACCAGAGAGATTGATTACCTGGAGTTTGCGGCCTTTTCGCATATAAGTATTGGCAACGGTACAGTCAGGCCACTTGTATTGTTGGGGTCGTACCTGAGTTACCCTGTTGGGCAAACAGAGACCATCCCCACCAGTTTGGATGCCAGCCTTTACCAGGATTACTACCAAGAACTGCTCCCCGAGCGTATCCAATACGGCTTGGCTGGCGGTCTGGGGCTAGAGGTGTTTCTAGATCGTTTAACGCTGCAGTTGGATGGTAGATACCGCTCTTCACTCGGAGGTATTTTCTCTTCCTCAGATAATCGATTTATCTTTTCCAATAGCCAAGGCTTCACTGCTCAGGCGAGTGTGCTTTTTCGTGTTTTTGGTGGTAAATAAGTCGCTTTAAATCCATTGTTATGTTATCTAACCATCGATCCTCTCGTACCCTTTTTCGATCTACATTCCTCATTTATGTGGCCCTAACGTTGGGGCAGATAGTGTTCAGCTTATTCATCGTTTTTCTAATTACACAGCCCGACCGAGACCTAAAAGAGGGCTCTGATTACCCTTTTTTGGGTTTATTAGTTGTCTTTCTGGCAGCCGGAGCAGCTTGGTTTGTCAACAAGCTCCGTAAAGACCAGTTGTCCAAACTTCGCTTCAACCACGATGGCAAACTGTTGCACTACCGTACCTCGGTCATCATGCGTTCCGCCATGGTAGAGGCCGGCAACCTCTTCTGCCTGATCCTGGCGCTACTGGAAGGCAGCCTTACCCCCATGCTCTATTTTTGTGTCGGAATGGTCATTTTCCTCTATTTTAGACCTCAGCTTGCCGAGCTGGTGCAGCTCTATGGCATGAATGAAGAGGAACGCCAACGGCTGGAAAGGCAGTTGAAAAACAGAACATAAGGAACAGAGAAATGAAAACCATCTTGCTCAGGGGCAACAACCAAGGGGTGTATTACAATCCTACCGAGGGACTTGCCTGGGCATCAACCAATTTACCAACGGAAGCTTTCCGTTTTCGGGAACACGAGCCGATCTACTGGCGGGTCAGGATGTGTGCCTACCAAAAAGAAACACAACTTTTGGAAGTAGAGGTACTGGATTATGAGGCGGGTTTTATGGAAGATTTTGAAAAACAAAGCCCCAGGCAACCGATCGGCACCTTGCAGTTTCGCCCTTTGTCACCGCAGGCTTTCAAGGCTAACCTCTCCTATTATGATGGCCTCCGGCTGGCGATGATACTGGCCAATACGGAGCCTGAACAACCAGCATCCAAGGTGATTTGGACCAAGCCACGCGAGGAATGGGAAATCGAAATGCACTGGGAACCAACAGATCCTTCCCCTCCGCCGCTAGAAAAACCCGCCAGTATTCATCTCCATTTTCAAGAACGGATCCAGGAGTTGAGCTTTTCGGGCCATCAATCACCGACATGCCGGCTCCAATTTTGTCGACGGTTTCCCCCGCTGGAGGAATCTTTTGCTGGAGCAATTGGTTTAAAAGCATCACTAAATTCTCTTTTCCTATCTTTGCCCCATGAATAAGAAATGGACACGTATCCTCCTCGTGCTGGGCATTATTGCCGCCAACATTGGCTTGGATCAATGGACAAAAGTGTGGGCCCGAAATACATTGCAGTTTCGCCCAATGGAATCCTATTGGAATGACTTCTTTCGCCTGATTTATGTCGAAAACAGAGGCGCTTTTCTCAGCCTCGGCTCCGATCTCTCTGATTGGGTTCGGACCCTGGTGCTTCACCTTTTTCCTGCTGTTCTTTTAGGCGCGCTCACGCTCTACGCCATGTTTTCCAAGGCTCTCAATAAGTGGCAAATAGTAGGCATGAGCTTTATTATTGGTGGCGGTATCAGCAATGTCTACGACCGCATCCTCTATTCTGCCGTGACCGACTTTATGAATATGGGCCTGTTTGGCTTGCGTACAGGTATCTTCAATTTTGCGGATGTTTCCATTATGGTAGGCCTGGGTATAATGCTCCCTTTCGCATTCAAGAAAGACCCCGAAGGCGAACCTGTCTTGGAAGAAGAAACAGGCGAGCCCACGATCTAAGATCATCTAAGACCATTATCATGGGCCCTGCCTGCGTGCCTTGGCACCGGGTCATCCGCTTTCATGCAGTGCTGCGCATTGCA
>NZ_JBOEFX010000047.1:72200-72983 GCF_050633125.1 Lewinella sp. | reverse complement strand
CGGCTTTTTTTATTCCTGAATATATGTGATGGTGGCTTTATAACCGCACCTTCACCCCCATTCCAATACCAAAGTTGTGAATACGATCACGGTAAGGGCCGAGGCCATCGTTGAATAGTGGCAGCGAGTGGCGGTAGGTCGGTTGAACGAACATACTCCAATTAGGCGTCATGTAGCGTTCCAGGCCTACGCCGAAATCTGCGTAAAGGGTAGCATTTTGCCAAAAGGAACCTCCCTCTAGCCAGCCGGCAGTCAGAGCTTTGTTTTGCAGTGGTTCGGGCTTGTCTAGGGCTGATGAGCCTGAGTTGGCATTCGGGTTACGGGCAATACCTGCAAATTCTGCTTGATCAGTGAGGTAGTAGTTCGCATTCAGGATCAGGTTCACGCTGGCACCACCCTGAGCGTACATTCTCCATTTGTCGTGCAAAAGGAAATTATAACGGAAGTTGAGGGGAATATTAACGGTGTTGAGTTCAAAATCACGTAATCCCAGTCCGGTATAACCCTCTCTTAGTGTGCCTGTGACATAGACTGTAGGGATAGCTTGATAACGACGAACAGCATACATGGCACCTGTTTCTATTTCCCATTTGCCGTGTTCTACCCCAAGGGTGATACCTCCACTATAACCAAGAGAATAACGATCATAGGAGACGACAGAGCCGTCTTCCAGTTCTTGCGAAGGCGTAATGACCCGGTTGTAATCAGGAGAACCAGTAAAGCCAATTCGGAGAAAAGTTTTTCGCTCGACGGGGCGGATAAACTCTAGTAGTTCATTTGGGT
>NZ_JBOEFX010000047.1:0-72164 GCF_050633125.1 Lewinella sp. | reverse complement strand
TCAAGTGCAGCAAGCGCTCCTTCTTTATGGAAATCATCACTTGGTGTGCTGATCGTTTCCGTTTTTTCAGCGAAGAACTGCTTGAGTTGTTGTTGTGCATCGACTTCGTAAGGAATTCGATTTAAGTCATTGGTTGGCAGCGGTTCAGCACTAGCGAAAATAGGGCGTTGAGCAGCTTCCTTAAGCTGATTAACTTCTTGGAAATATTTTATTAAATCACTGTCGCTTTTTTCAGCAGCTAAAGTATCCTCTGTTGAAGAGGGCGCAGCTTGATAATCAGAAACAGAACTACTTGCAATGGCAGAGGACCCATCCTGATCGTTAGGGGACAGTGACGGAGCAGTAGAAGCAAAAGGAATGCCAGGAGGAGGAGTTGCTGGAACAGTGGGTGCAGTAGGAAGATGCTGCCAAGCGGTAATAAAGAGCAAAAGGAGGAGCGAGAGCTCCATAATCTTGTAATGGGTAATAGCTTGTACACGTCGGCGCTCTAGTTCAAGGCGAGCAGCGAGTATTGCCCATGAATTTTGCTGATAAGGAACATGCATCCGTTGCAGGCGTTCGCCTATTTCTTCATCGAAGGCATCATTAACATCGACTTCATCAAGGCGGGCAGCCAGTTGATCCCAGCTTCCGGGTTTAAACACAGGTTTAACCTGGTTTACCTTGTTCCGAATGATTCGGTCCAAATTGTTATTTCCCTTTTCCACGTCCATGTTGTCCTTTCAGTAAAACCTGCAATTTAGATCTGGCTTTTACCAGGTTTGATCGCGAGGTACTTTCTGTAATTTTCAATTGCTCTGCGATTTCCTTGTGCGAATAACCTTCAATAACATATAGGTTAAAGACCGTTCGATAGGCTGGCGTTAGTTTTTGGATAGCAGCTAGGATTTCTTGCTCGCTACACTTGCTAATCGCGTCAGCTTCTTCGGTGCTCAAGTCAAAAGCCTGATCAATGTTTTCTGTTCGCCGACGTACTTTTCGTCGGTAATAATCAATGGCAGTATTCACCGTGATTCTGCGCATCCAAGCCCCCAAAGAGGTACCTGGTTGATATTTATTAATACTGCGGAAAATTTTAATAAAACTTTCATGCAGTAAGTCCATCGCTTCGTCCTCATGGTGCGAATAGCGCAAACAAATGGCCATCAGCGGACTGTAGAATTCTTCATACAGTACCTGCTGAGCCCACCGCTCTTTGCGGACGCAAGCGCTAATTAAGTCGCGCTCATTATAGTTGATGGACAAGGCGATTTCCATAAAACCAAGTGCTTGGGCAATGCGTAGTTAAACAACACATTGCGAGGTCCTCACCAAAGATAAACGAAAAAAGCCATTGTTACGCTGCTTGTACAAGGCTTTAACGTCTTGTCAGTGACGCATAATCTAAAAAGTAGATGACCTTTATAGAAACACTATTGTCTTGGGGGGATTGAAACAGGCCATTCAGATTGCGGAAATAATCAGGGGAAATTTCTTCGCTTTCGCTGAATAAACTGTTTTTCCAGACGACAAAAATATCAGAACCTGGGGCAAAACGCCAGCGATAGACAAGGTCTATATTGAAAGCATCAAAGTCGTTATTATGTTGGCCACGGTAGTTGGTGTCAATTAGTTGACCATCATCATCTAACTGATGAAAACGCTGATAATCCACGGTAGACCAGTAATGTCGCATCCGACAACCAAGGGTCATATTGGCATTAAAGGTATAGTTGGTTCGGAAAAAAGTCTCGACTGTTTTTCTATTACGCCGGCCAAAGAAAATATCCTTTCGGGTACTGGTTTGCCCTGAAATAGGGTCGATGACTTCGGTTTCTTGGTCATTAACATAGCCAGCATCGTTGTGACTGAGATTTTGTTCTACGCCAAGGTTGAAATTAAGACGATCACTTACCCTGAAACGAAGGCTTACTTCTCCGGAAATGTTGTTCCAGTTGTTCTCTGTGGCTGCCCAATAATCGCCGTTCAGAGAAACTCTCACTCGCTTTCGGCGATCAGATCCCATCCAGAAACCAGCACTTCCTGAAGCAGGAAGACGCCAAACACGGCCATTTTCTCTTGCTTCAAAGTAGTTGTTTTCTCGAGAAGGGGATAGGTTAAACCAAACATTGTAATTCCAGAAAGACTTACTTTCCGCGTATGTCCATACATTAAAACCCCAGCCGGTGTATACACTTGGTTTGTAGAGTCGATTGTAATTTGCAAAAAGCCCTATGCCTCCTCGATTAAACCGACCAAATGCTTCAAATTGATTATATTCTATAAAGCCACTGAAATTGCGTTCATTGTTGTTGTTTAGGAAACCGAGGTCATTGGGGTCATAGGTGTCACTTTCTTCGGAGTAGTTTAGGCCCGCTTGAATCTTGCCGCTTGTTTTTCGTAAGCGGAGAGCAGTAGTATGTCCCAGGTCGGTTTGCTCCGTGTAGTATTTCTGACTCACTGCAACACGCCCGCCAATAGAATAAGTGTTGGCTTTGTTGCGTAATAGGAAATCGGTGCCGGTAACGTTGGCATCATAGTGATCGCCTTCCCTAAGAACGGTCGTGTTAATGAGTGTAGCGTAAGAGTTGTGGGGTAAGTTTTGATCAAGGACGAGTACGTTATAATTGGTCAAAGGGTCAGAAAGGATATTTGTTTCTCCTAGTTCCGTGTCTCGAACTCTGGCATAGGTACGACCCGAAGTAGCATTGAAAAACCCTACGCCAAGGCCTTTTGCTGTGCGCCCAGAAACTTTGGTCGCATTGTAAAGTTGACTTTGTGATGGGTTGCTTAAAATATCTTCCTCTGCATATTCATCATAGATATTTCCATAATTGAGTGGTTGGCCGCCAATACGCCGGGAATAGAACAAGCCTCCTTTGTTGAAAAGTTCGGTTCCTTCTGTGAAAAAGGGTCGATTTTCGTTGAAACGAACCTCAAAAGGAGAAAGATTGAGCACTTGATTATCTGACTGTGCTTCACCAAAATCAGGAATGAGAGTCATGTCCAGCGTAAAGGCATCGGATAAGCCCCATTTGATGTCCATACCGCCGTTAAAGCTACGCCCGTAAGTGTTTACCGTTTCGGCGGAAGCATCGTGATGCTGTTGCCCATAAAAAGCAATGAACGGAGTAGCTTGTAAGCGTACAGGAGAAGAGATATTTTTTAGTCCAGTGAGGTAGCCTGCCTGGTTAAGGAAACCATTAACTTGGGGGTCAACCTCACTCCAGAAGCTTTTTTCCTGCGTAAGCGCAACAGAGCGTACCAAGTTTAGGTGCCATATTTGTTCTTCTGTTTCAGGGAAACGGAGGGCAGAATAGGGAATCATTATTTCTGCAACCCAGCCTTGACTATTGATGTTGACCTTGCTTTGCCATACGGCATCCCAGCCTTCATCTTCCCCAAAAGTAGAATATTTGGTATCGAATTGTACATTGGCAGCAGATACGATAAAACCAAAACCATTGATCCCGTCTCGGTAAGCGTCAATAATAACTCCAAACCAATCGGTATTGGCGAGATTGTCTCGTTCGGACAATTCTTTTTGAATACCAGAGGGCTTATCATCATACATCATGGCGCCAATATAGATGCCTGTATCGTCGTACAATATTCGCACTTCTGTTTTGGCACTGGCTGATTGCCCGGGAACGGGTCGGTTTTGGATAAAATCTCCTGCTGGAAGGGCATTTAACCAAGCTTCATCATCTAGTACGCCGTCAATTACGGGGGCTTGATTGGTAATTACAGCGTTTACTTCTTTTTTGTCAGGGTCAATGCCGTTGGCTGCCTGTCCCAGGATAGGCAGCAAGAGCCAAAGCAATAATGTAGGGGATTTCATGAGGTTTTGGTTTTGGATATACTAGTAGCGGGTCAATATCTAATTACGAAGAAAAAAAAAGCTATTTAGTCTTCTAAATATTTGATTCTCAAAGATGCCAACAGCCGGGTGGGTGGTGCAAAAACACTACTTTCTACAACGAGGGATACTTGTAAAGGCATAAATTCAGTTTACTAGAGGTATATGAAGGGTGGGGATTTCCCAAAACTTTGTAATTTGCCCAATGATTGCTCAATGGCTACTAAACAAAGCCAGCACGAAGAGATACCTTAATAGCGACGGTGAAGCATCTTATTCCATACTTTATTCATGAGCGCCTATTGGCGAACGAACAGCAAGGAGATTTGCGTGCGTTCACCTTGTTTATTGATTTAAAGGGTTTTACACCGTTGACCGAAGGGCTGATGCGCGAAGGTAATGCCGGAGCAGAACGACTTTCTATCGTTCTAAACGAAATCTTTGAACCCCTTATTCGCCTGGTTTACGCCCGTGGTGGCTTTATCCCTTACTTTGCGGGTGATGCCTTCACGGCGATATTTCCGGCGGAAGATGAACGACAAAGTGCAGAAGCACTCATCCAAACAGCGGCCATGGCACGCGCCTTGTTTCAGCGACGGAAGAACCGTTTTGGAAACTTTACGATCGGCCTCAAGTTTGGTTTGAGCTTTGGCGATGTGGAGTGGGGTATTGTTGGTTCCGACCCGAAGGGTTTTTATTTCCGAGGACAACCCGTTGATAGTTGTGCTTATTGTCAGACGCTGGCAGAGAATCAGGATATCGTTATTGATGGTTCTCTTTTACGGCGTTTGCCAGATCATACACTCGAGTTAGATCCTGTGGGTGAAGATGCTTACCGGGTGACGAGCACCATTAATATTACAGGTTTTCCTCCGCCATTAGAATGCGATGAGTTAGACCGAGAGACGGCTTTGATATTTTTACCTGAAGCGGTAGTAGACTACAAGCAGGAAGGTGAATTTCGACCAGTAGTTTCCATTTTCTTATCTTTTGACGGTGTTAGTAATCATGAGGAACTCAATGAGTTTTCGGAGATTGTTTTGCGGCAAACGGCAACATTTTCTGGTTATTTTAAGGAAATAGACTTTGGAGATAAAGGGGGCGTCATTACCATCTTTTTTGGTGCTCCTGTGGCTTTTGAAAATAATGTTGATCGTGCGCTGGAATTTTTGCTTAGTCTGAGAGAGAGACTCCGGCCTACCCAAGAAAAGCATGACTGGAAAATCAGGGCCGGAATGACGGTAGGTAATGCCTATACCGGTATTGTTGGAGGTTACGAACGTTGTCAGTACGCTTGTGTTGGTAACCGAGTCAACTTGGCTGCCCGTTTGATGACCAATGCAGAATGGGGAGAGTTTTTCGCTGATGAAGAGATTCAAAAAGCTAGTAGCTTTCGGTTTTTGCATACTGGAAATATCAAATACAAAGGGATCAAAGGGAATGTACCTACCTATAAATTACTAGGGCGTAATTTCAATGTTAAGCCTACTTATACAGGGAAGTTGATTGCCCGGGATGAGGAGCTTAAAAAAATAATTGATTTTGCGGAGCCGCTTTTTGAACACAGTAATGCTGGAGTCGCATATATTTTTGGAGAAGCTGGTGTTGGTAAAAGCCGATTGACTTTTGAATTGCGCAATCTTCTTTTAGATGGTAATCGTCTTCAGTGGTTTGTATGCCAGGCTGATCAGATTTTGCACAAGCCTTTCAACCCGTTTCTCTATTTTCTGCAAAATTATTTTGAGCAATCGCCCGAAGAAAATGACTTTACGAACCGGCTCAATTTTAACAACCGTTTTAGGCTACTGAGGGAACAACTTATCGAGCTTAATACGGAGGGGGTAGAGCTTACCCTCCGAGAGTTGGAAAGAACCCGACCGGTGTTGATTGCATTACTGGGGCTTTCTTCCGAAAATTCCCTGTGGGAGCAATTGGATGCCAAAGGGCGTTATCAAAATACCATTTGGTCGATCATTAATTTACTGATTGCCGAAAGCCAGTTGAAACCATTGATTGTTGAGCTGGAAGATAGCCATTGGTTGGATGATAGTTCAGCGGAGTTGCTACAGGAACTCACCCGACAGATGCCTCACTATCCATTGTTTCTACTGATTACTTCCAGGTACAACGATGAGGGATCTAAACCATATCCGTTAACACCAACTACTGTTGCTCGATTGGAGCTCCCGTATTTGGAAATAGAGCTAAAAAATCTACCGGAAGAAAGTGTACGTGTATTTGCCGAGTCGATACTTGGTGGGCCTATTTCTGAGGCATTTCACGCTATGCTCATTCGAACGACGAATAATAACCCGTTTTACCTGGAGCAGATTTTAGAGTATTTCACCGAGAGTGGTTTACTCACTCAAGATGAAGATAAATGGACGATCAAGGACGAAAATGTCAAGTTGTCTAATTCTATCAATGCCATCCTTACGGCAAGGATAGATCGTTTGTCCGAGCAGGTAAGAGAAACTGTAAAGGCGGCGGCAGTAATTGGCCGCGAATTTGACATTCCTATTTTGTCAGAAGTTATGCGTGCCCAGGGTTTATTTGCAGATCGTTATCTGGATAGTGCAGCATTGCTGAAAGAAGAAATAAAATCGGCGGAGCAGGTGCAGATTTGGATGGCGATGAATGAGTTGCGGTATATTTTCCGGCATAGCCTGTTGCGTGAAGCGGTGTATAGTATGCAGCTGCAAACACGCCTCAAGCAGTTACATCGCTTAATTGCGGAGGCTATTGAAAGAATTTATCCCTGGCAATTAGAGAGCCGCTACGTTGACCTGGCTTTTCATTATGAACAGGCGGGCGTATTTAATAAAACCTGTGAATACTTACGTAAAGCAGCTGATCACGCGCGTAATAACTACCAGAACCAATTAGCGCTGGAATACTATGAAAAACTGCTCAGTTATCTTGGTGCCAAGGCGGATAGTGCGGATGAAATACAGACCCATTTAAAGCGAGGAAAGTTACTACAACTCATCGGCAATTGGAAGGAGAGTGAGGAAGCTTTCCGTCGTTCGCTGGAATTGGCAAAGAGTTCAAGGGATGTGGTGATGATTGGGGAGGCCAATAATCATTTGGGGCATCTACTGCTACTTAGAGGCGAATACGACAAAGCTGCATCTTACCTCAATACAGCTGCAGGTTTATTTGAATCAATTGATGACAAGATTGGTTTTGCTAAAGTTAATGGTCACTTGGGGAATCTTCATCTTCGGCTGGGGGAGTACCCTGAAGCGCAAGAGTGTTTTGAACGCAGCTTGGATTCGGGCTACGGTACGGGTGCTTCTACGGGGAGTGCACAGGTGGTAGCGAACCTGGCTCTTACGCACATGAACCAGGGACAACTGGAAGAAGGAATTGCTGTTGTGCAAAAACAACTGCCACTACATCGCCAACGCAATGATAAGCAAGGTATGGCGGTCTTACTGGTCAACCTGGGAATTGTCCAATACGAGAAAGGCGACTATTCTGATGCTGGAGAAAGCTATGAAGAAGGCTTGAAATTAGCGGAAGAACTAGGAAATAAACAACTCGTCTCTATTGCGATGGGGTCGTTAGGTTTAGTCATTCAACAGCAAGGGGATTATGAGCGAGCGATGGACCTTTTTCGCAGAGACCTCCAGTTGACAGAAGAGCTCGGTGATAAACAAGGCATAGCAATTGCACTGGGCCTTGTTGGTGATTTACTCAAGCTGGTAGGAGATTTTTATCCGGCCGTAGAGTATATGCAAAAGAACTTGATGCTTTGCGAAGAACTAGGCTATCAGAAGGGAATCGCTAAGGCGGTTAATACCCTGGGAGATATCTTTTTCTTTACCGAGGAATACGATCGAAGCCTACATTTCTATGATCGGGCGATTGAAGTAACTCGGAAGATCAATCACAAAATTGTTCTCTGTTCCAGTCTGATAGAGAAGGGGCTCGTTTTGATAAAAGTTAAACGGGTAGCGGAGTTGTTAGAAGTAGAAAAAGAAGCAATGGCGCTGGCAAAAGAATTAGGAAACCCTGATCTTATTTTTAATGCTTGTGCTTTGGAAATACGTGCTTTATACCTGCATGGTCATACAAACGAGGCATTGTTATTACTAGATGATTTAAAAAAACGGCCCCTCAGTACAGAGCAGCAAGCTGAGGCTGCTTATATTCGTTTCATACTCCTACCTGTTGATAAAACAGCTCGTGATTTGGCTATACGCTTGTTCGAAGAACTTTACGCAGCAACCCCTCAGTATCTCTATAAAACAAGGCTGGAAAAGCTCAGGAAAGAGCGTGGGGCGAATGGATAATTGAAGCTTAAAGGTTCTTGGATGCCCAGGAAGCCTTTTAAAAGCAGAAAAATTCAGACCTTTGTCTTTTTCTTAGCGATGATATCCACCTTATGTCAATAAAGTTATCGGTAATAGTTACGGTCTTCAATGAAGAAGAAAATGTAGTGCCATTGATCCAAAAAATCAAAACGGCTCTAAAAGATGTTGAGTACGAATTGATCTATGTTGATGATGGTTCTACTGATCGGACGCTGAAAACATTACGAAAGGAGCTGTATAAGCGGCTTGTGATTGTAGAGTTTAGGCGTAACTATGGCCAAAGTGCAGCCTTAATGGCCGGGATTGATGTGGCACAAGGCGAGTTTATCGCTACAATGGATGGTGATTTGCAAAATGATCCTGATGATTTGCCCAAGATGCTAGCCATGGCCGAAGCCGAAGAATTGGACATGGTCGCAGGTGAGCGTGCTAACCGGCAGGACGGAATGTTCTTACGTAAAATTCCCAGCTGGATTGCCAACTACATTATCCGTACTTCTTCTGGTGTGCATTTACGCGATTATGGCTGTGCAATTAGGGTTATGCGTGCCGAGGTTGCCAAAGATTTAGGTTTGTACGGAGAGCTACACCGCTTTATCCCTGTACTGGTGAGTTTGGAGACTTCGAGGATACAGCAAATCCCCGTCAAGCACCACGCCCGGCAGTTTGGAGAGAGTAAATATGGCTTGGGGCGGACTTTCAAAGTTGTCAGTGATTTACTTTTGATGCTTTTCTTTAAGCGTTACCTCGCCCGCCCAATGCACCTGTTTGGCAATTCGGGTATTATCATGTTTCTAGTAGGTGTGTTGATTAATCTCTATCTTTTGGGCCTCAAAGTTATGGGCCAGGATATTTGGGGGAAACCCTTGATGATCCTGGGGTTGATTCTTCTTTTAGGCGGAATTCAATTCATAACCATCGGTATTGTGGTAGAAATCCAGGTGCGTACCTATTATGAATCGCAGGGAAAGCGGCCATACAGTATTCGGCAGATTTTTCGGGCGTAGTCGCTGGTATAACTTCACTATACAAGGGAGAAAGTAGATGTTGTTTGGTATAACATCCGGTGAGGGGTTTATTAAAACCTCAGTACCCTATACCTTAGTTGTAAGTCGTTTAAAAAAACTAAAATGCAAGGAGATGATATCAAGAGAATTTCAAGGCTGACTGCAATTCTGACTCTATTGCAAACAAAAGGAAGGTTGACAGCGACAAGTCTTTCTGAAAAATTCGGTGTCAGCAAACGAACTATTTACAGAGACTTAAAAACATTAGAGAGAGCAGGTGTACCTATTTTGACCGAAAAGGAAAAAGGATACACTTTGGTGGATGGTTATAATATACCACCGGTAATGTTTACCGAAAAACAAGCAAATGCCTTAATACTAGCAGAACAGCTGGTATTGAAAAACAAGGATGCCTCATTTGTCAAGGATTATTCGGAGGCAATTGATAAAATAAAATCAATTCTCAAATATAAGATCAAAGACAAAGCAAATTTACTTGTTAATAGAACTCAGTATAACGAAGTCAAAAATCAAGAAAGGAATAGTAGTAGTTTGTCGGATTTGCAAAATGCACTTACCAATTATAAGCTTGTCAAGATAGAATATATTAATAAGGAGGAAACGGTAACGAACAGATTGATAGAGCCGTTTGCACTATTAAGTACCGAAAATTGGTATTTGGTTGCAATGTGTCGTTTACGTAAAGAATTTCGATTTTTTCGATTAGACCGAATTCAAAAAATAGAAATTCTCTCTGAAAAATTTGAACCTCACAATATGACGTTACAAGAGTATTTTGACCAATACCATTAATCTTCAGGAACAGGTGACATAGGGTTGTCACTCGTCAGGTATAAGTTTGCAGCATTAATTAATCTTTATGATAAGTAAAATGGCAAACGTATTTAATTCTATACCCGAGGTAACCGATTTTCCCAAGCCAACCTTTGTTTCAGTCAGGGATGTGCAACTAGAGGTCTTTGAGGCAGGTCGAGAAAATGAAGGAAACCCTATTGTACTCTGCCATGGCTTTCCAGAACATGCCTTTTCTTGGCGTCATCAAGTACCCGCTCTTGTCGCGGCGGGCTTCCACGTTATTGTTCCTAATCAACGCGGTTATGGTAACTCATCCCATCCGACGGAGGTAACCGATTATGACATTGAACACTTGACAGGAGACCTCGTAGCACTTCTCGATCACTACGGATACGAAGATGCTATTTTTGTCGGTCATGATTGGGGAGCAAATGTTGTTTGGAGACTGGCACAGTTACATCCAAAACGGGTAAATAAAGTGATAAACTTGGCTTTACCCTATCAAGAGCGTGGAGAAAGACCATGGATTGAGTTGATGGAAGCGATATTTGGCGGAGACTTTTATTTTGTTCACTTCAATAGAAAGCCGGGTGTTGCAGATGCTATATTGGCTGAAAACACATCCCGGTTTCTTCGTAACCTGTTCCGCAAGAACGTACCACTCGCGCCGCCGGAACCAGGAATGCTGATGATTAACCTTGCAAGAGCAGCAAAACCATTTGGTGATCCGATAATGAGCGAGCGCGAACTTTCCGTTTTCGTTTCTGCCTTCGAATCATCAGGGTTTACAGGGGCTATAAATTGGTACAGAAACCTTGATCGAAACTGGCACTTACTTGCGGAGGTGAATCCAATTATTCAACACCCCACTCTCATGATTTATGGCGAACGGGATATGATTCCAAAGTTTGAAAAACTACCGGAGTTCGTGCCTAATGTGGAAGTGATCAGTCTGGATTGTGGTCATTGTATTCAGCAAGAGATGCCAGAAGAAACAAACCAAGCGATTTTAAAATGGCTAGAACGATAGGTATGATGTAAGACTCCCTTCGGTCGCGTTCTGCATATCATTCTATGATACCAAGTAGGTGAGGCTTGCCTAGACATTTCGTGCTTTTCAGAAATACCAAAAGGCAAGCCTCATTATACATCCATTACTAAATGGTTTGGATATAGTTTACATATTCCTCCGGTATTGCCCACCTACCTGATAAAGCGCGTGAGTAATTTGCCCTAAAGAACAGAACTTGGTAGCTTCCAATAATTCATCGAAGAGGTTTTCGTTGGCAACGGCTGCATCCTGGAGACGTTTCAATGCTGCGGCGCCTTCTTGCTTACTAGCGCTTTTAAGGCGCTCTAAGGTGGCAATCTGTTGCTCCTTCTCTTCAGTAGTGGCCCGGATGACTTCACCGGGAGTGATAGTTGGTGAACCTTCTTTACTGAGGAAGGTATTGACGCCGATAATTGGTAGCTCTCCGGTATGCTTCAACATCTCGTAGTGCATACTTTCTTCCTGGATTTTATTCCGCTGGTACATGGTCTCCATGGCGCCCAGTACGCCACCTCGTTCGGTGATGCGATCAAATTCCATCAGTACCGCCTCTTCTACCAAGTCGGTCAATTCTTCAATGATGAAACTGCCTTGGAGTGGGTTCTCGTTTTTGGCCATGCCCAACTCGTGATTGATAATCATCTGAATGGCTACTGCCCGGCGTACGCTATTCTCCGTTGGCGTAGTGATGGCCTCATCATAAGCATTGGTATGAAGGCTGTTACAATTGTCGTAAATGGCATAAAGTGCCTGAAGCGTCGTACGGATATCATTGAAGTCAATCTCCTGTGCGTGTAAACTACGGCCACTGGTTTGAATGTGATACTTCAGCTTCTGACTCCGATCATTGGCGTTGTATTTCTGCTTCATGGCTTTCGCCCAAATGCGGCGTGCCACTCGGCCAATAACGGCGTATTCAGCATCCACACCATTGCTAAAGAAGAACGATAAGTTGGGTGCGAAATCGTCGATATTCATCCCTCGTGAGAGGTAATATTCCACGAAAGTGAAACCATTGGACAAAGTAAAGGCAAGCTGCGAAATCGGATTGGCCCCCGCTTCTGCGATGTGATAACCGGAGATAGAAACAGAATAAAAATTGCGCACGCCATGCTCAATAAAGGAAGCCTGAACATCGCCCATCAGTTTGAGTGAAAACTCGGTACTGAAGATGCAAGTGTTCTGCGCCTGATCCTCCTTGAGAATATCAGCCTGAACAGTGCCACGTACAGAGCGGAGTGCTTTAGCTCTGAGTTCAGCGTATACTTTTGGATCGAGCACCTGGTCGCCAGTAAGGCCCAAGAGCATCAAGCCCAAGCCATTGTTTCCTTCTGGTAAATCGCCGTAATAAACCGGGCGATCTAGTCCCTGGTCATCATATAGTTCTTTAAATTTGGCTTCTACCTGGTCTTCAAGACCGTGCTCTTTGATGTACAATTCACATTGCTGATCAACCGCTGCATTCATAAAGAAAGCACAAATGGTAGCCGCGGGCCCGTTAATGGTCATGGATACCGAAGTGCGTGGGTCACAAAGGTCAAAACCGGAGTAGAGTTTCTTGGCATCATCGAGGCAGCAGACGCTTACGCCGGAGTTGCCCACTTTACCGTAAATGTCGGGCCGATAATCAGGGTCTTCGCCATAAAGTGTCACGGAGTCAAAAGCGGTAGACAAGCGCGCGGCCGGCATTCCAGAAGAAAGGTAATGGAAGCGCTTGTTGGTGCGTTCGGGGCCTCCCTCACCGGCAAACATACGGGTAGGGTCTTCGCCTTTTCGCTTAAAAGGGAATACACCAGCAGCGTAGGGAAACTCTCCGGGTACATTCTCCTGGAGACTCCACTGAAGGATGTCGCCCCAGGAACGGTATTTCGGTAAGCTTACTCGGGGCACTTTGGTGTTGGAAAGCGTTTGGGTGAAAGTTGGCACTTTGATATCACGACCCCGCACTTGATAAGTATATTCGTCGGCAGTGTAGCGTTGTACTTTAGACTCCCACTCTTCGAGTAGATGCCAGTTATGACCATCGAGGTCACGTTTGATTTCTTCCTTGAGGTTTTCTAAATCTTCTGTGCGCTCCGGGTCGTCTTTAGCGACCGACCGCAGGGTGTCAATGGTCTGCTGGATGCTGTAAAGACGATCTGCAATGTCTGCCTGATCTTGTGCCCATTGGTTGTAAGAGCGGATACTCTCGGAAATCTCAGAAAGGTAGCGAACGCGTGCAGGAGGAATGATAAATATTTTTTCGCTTTCACCCAAGGCGCTTCCACTGCTGGCTGCCGCCAGGGTTGTACCACAGCGCTCATCTACTTTGGCAAGTAAAGATTGGTACAAGGCATTGACACCTGGATCATTAAACTGACTGGCAATCGCACCGTAAACGGGCATTTCTTCCAAAGGCTGGTCCCAAAGCTGGTGATTGCGCTGATACTGTTTCTTGACGGAGCGGAGAGCGTCGAGGGCTCCTCGCTTATCGAATTTATTTACGGCAATAATGTCCGCAAAATCCAGCATGTCGATTTTTTCCAGCTGGGTAGCGGCACCAAATTCAGGCGTCATCACATAAAGGGAAACGTCAGAGTGGTCGATGATTTCCGTATCAGATTGGCCAATGCCGGAAGTTTCCAGAATGACGAGGTCATAGCCCGCCACTTTAAGGATATCTACGGCAGACTGTACGTGTGCCGAAAGTGCCAGGTTACTCTGACGGGTTGCCAGGGAGCGCATATACACACGGTCTCCCGCGATGGCGGGGCTCACGGCGTTCATTCGTATGCGGTCACCAAGAAGGGCACCGCCGGTACGCCGCTTAGACGGGTCGACAGAAATAATGCCCAAGGTCTTTTCCGGGAAATCGCGTAAAAAACGACGAATGAGCTCGTCAACAAGGCTTGATTTTCCAGCGCCACCAGTGCCGGTAATTCCTAGGACTGGTGTTTTGATAGCGGTTGCTTTTTCCTGTATGTCCTTTAGCCAGGTAGCGTTTGCATCTGGGTAGTTTTCCGCAGCGGTGATCAGTCGAGCAACAGCCGTAGCTTTACGTGAGGTGAATTCTTTCACTTCTCCGTTGAGCTGCTCTCCGAGGGGATAATCTGCTTTGCTTAAAACATCGTTGATCATACCCTGTAAGCCGAGGGTACGACCATCGTCTGGTGCGTAGATGCGATCGATGCCGTAAGCGTGTAACTCTTCGATCTCGGAAGGTAGGATAGTTCCGCCACCGCCACCAACAATCTTGATATGACTAGCGCCACGTTCTTCCAGCAAGTCGTGCATATACTTGAAAAACTCGGTATGTCCGCCCTGGTAAGAGGTGATAGCAATGGCCTGCGCATCTTCTTGAATGGCGGTCTCCACAATATCCTGCACAGAGCGGTTGTGGCCCAAGTGGATAATCTCTGCCCCGCTGGATTGCATAATTCGGCGCATGATATTAATAGCTGCATCATGGCCATCAAAAAGGCTGGCGGCGGTGACAATGCGAATTTTGTGCTGCGGTTGGTAGGGAGCTACTTGCTGCATCAGTTGCGGTATTGGTTAGGACAGTCTAATACTTGCTCAACAAACAGTTCGAGCAAGGGTTCTAATTTGGTGGCGCAAAGATATGCAATTGGAGTAAGTACCTCCCTACTTGATCGTATCAAAGAAGGGTTTTCTTATAAAACACACTTACATATACGAGGATTTTAAAAGAAGCCTTTGTATGTTCTTATGTGAACTTAAGTGATTCAAGATAAAAAATCCCTACTCCCGTATCAAAGATGAGGTGCCCAAAACACTAAGGCTATCATAACAATCCCCCCTATCATCAATAGACTTAATCCAATAAGTGCCCCAGCTCCGAACTGCTTTACGCGCAAGCTGGAATGTCGTTTGGCATAAAAATAGGCTTCAAGAATGAGCAAAGGAACCAGCGAGTGGGCAAAGCTGAGGAAAATATCAAATGGCCCGTTGAGGTTGCCATTGGTGCCAGGTGCAGTAAAGCCCGTTATTAAAATCCAGATACCATAGCCCAGGCGGAAAAACCATACGCCGCTCACCATCAAGAATGCCCGAATCGCCCATTTTTTGTGTGCAACAAAGTCTCTTTGCATGGCTGTTCGCCAGGCCAAAACGGAAAACCAGATAATCAAACTTGCGTTGAGTGTATTTCCTAGCAAACCCGTAATTCCACCATGAGCACCTCTGGTATAAATCATGTACAAGCCAGCAAGAGTGACCACAAAAGCAGTGAGGTAAAATATGCGGCCATTCCAGCGATGGAACAAAGGAAAGTGCTTTCTGATGGCGGTAGAAAACTGAAGCGGACCGCCAAAAGTGACAACTATAGCCAGTGCTAAATGTATGCCTAGCATCAGGTTGCCCATGCTGTCTCCTTTTATGATGCCGTGACCCAGGGCTTCATTAACTTTTTCGTACTCACCACTCACGGCAATACCTCCGTAGAAAGCGACAATATAATACACAAACATCCATTGGCCGATAACGGCGATGGCAAATAGGACTTGACTGAGTTTTTTAAGGCGCTTGTTCGCTTTCGCTAATTGGTCTGCTTGCTGCGCTGTTTGAAGATCGGAAACCATTCTATATGCTTTTGAGGGTTTTCAAAAGCCAAGATTAGATGCTTTAGACGCGAACAGCAAAGAGGATACACCAAATGGAGGAATGTGTCTGCAAGGAAGCGTTTTTTATCTGCCAATTTATCCCTTGATTCTTGCTAGAAAAGCCTCTCTGTAAGTGGCAGAGATTGGAATCCGCTGATCAGCAATTAAAATTCTACCTCGTTCAATGGCATCAATTTTTGCAATGGCTACCATATAGGACTTGTGAACGCGAGAAATAAGATGGGCTGGCAACATTTGTTCCAGTTCACCGAAGTTTTGCAAGGTCATTATTTTTTTGTCTACACAGTGGATTCTGCGATAATCGCGCATTCCTTCGATATATAGGATGTTTGCTACCAGTATTTTTTCAAGACGGTTTTCTGTTTTTACAAAAATGAACTCAATGGTTGTTTGGGGCGTGCGATTAGCCAGATTTTCCTGGGCTTTGTTGGCGGCTTGCAGGAAGCGCTGAAAGGTAAACGGCTTCAATAGGTAATCGGTTACATTGAGTTCGAAACCTTTGAGGGCGTACTGCTGGTAAGCGGTGGTGATGATAACCTGACTGGAGATAGCAGTACTTTCCAATAACTCTATTCCTGATAGCTCGTCCATATTGATATCAAGAAAAAGAATGTCGACGGTGTGAGTCTGTAGGTAGCTCAGGCCAGCGAGTGCATCTTCAAATGTCTGATCTAACTGCAGAAAGGGGACTTTTTCTACGTATCCTTTGGTTCGTTCCAGTGCCAAAGGTTCGTCTTCTATGATGATACATTTATACCGCTGCATGGAAGAGCTTTAGTTCTACTGTGTAATACCCATCCTGTTGGTCAATATGAAGGCGGTGTTTTTTAGGGTAGAGTAAATTCAAACGTTTTTCAATAAGGCCATTTCCCAGTCCGTTATGCCCATTAGAAGGGGCGTTCTGTGGAGTGAATTTATTTTGACAGCTAAATAGAATAGCTTCTTTTTCAATTTGAATCTTGATAGCTACCGCTTCCTTCGTTTTTTTGTTTCCGGTATGCTTAAACGCATTTTCAATAAAAGGGATAAAGATCATAGGAGCGACCTTTCTGTTGGCGGGGGTACCCTCGACTTGATAATTTACGTAATTGCTATTTGCGGTTCTGATTTGTTGCAGTTGAACATATTTTTCAATGTATGCTAATTCTTGCGCCAGGGGAATAGCTTCTGCTTTGGTTTCGTAGAGCATAAAGCGCATCATGTCTGATAGCTTAATCAGGTAGTTGGAGGCCAATTCAGGATCTTTCGCAATCAGTACATCAATATTATTAATGGTATTGAAGAGAAAATGTGGGTCGAGTTGTGCTTTAACCAGCGCCAGCTCCATTTGATGATTCTTTTCTACCAACTCTTCTTTTAGCTTTAGCTCATCAAACCAGGTCAGAAAACCTTTGATGACCAGGGCAATAATCCCGAAAACGAGCGCTATTGCAAACATAAAGCCCAAAGCGTAAGGCAGGCCTTGTTGAATACACCCCAGCGCTATAGAGGAAGTGAGCGCTACAAAAAGCACGCCTATCGCCACCGCCCCCACCGCAATCAATAGCCCTCCAGTAACGGCTTGGAATACTTTTTGCTTTTGTAGGTAGTGATTAAAAAGATGATAGAAACAAGCATAGAAAGAAACGACGGCAGGAACGACGGCTCCTCCTGTAACAAAAGAAAAATAATAGCGGCCATCCCCCACTTCGAAACCCTCTCCTTGGGTTCCAAGGAAAAACACGATCAGCACCAGTACCAAGTACCCAAGCCAAAACCCTAAATGGAGTAATGTGTAAATTGATTTCTTCATTATTTTTCAAAAGTAAGGCTTTTGAAGGAAGTGCAACTAATATTCTGTCAGCTACCCTACGAACGCTGATTCTTTAGAGCATATCAATGTTAGATTCTTTATTTTTAAGAGGTAACTACTTAAAAACCTTTCTCTTATGCGCTCTACAACTACATTTTTGCTATGCTTTATCCTGCCGTTTCTTGCGATGAGCCAGGATATTATTCCTTCCTCGGATAGCGACCAAATCCAGCAACACTTTTCTGAACAAGCTTGTCCGTTTGATACGACCGACTTGGTGGTTTTGCCAACGGAGTGGTCGGTGTACCAAACATTAGAAGGCACCTGGGATGGTACATTGGATAGCTCTCGCTGCCTCAGTTTTCGGGAAATGGATGGCGATTGGATACTAGACCTGGAGACCTTGAACCCTATATTACCGCTGTTCTTTCGCTATAAAATGGAGGATCAGGAGATTCAGCTTCCTACCAACGGAATGTATCGGAGTGTTGGCAACTACTGGACGGATGCCCAGGTAATTCTTGCGGATACCTGTGCTGATGAATTGTGTTCTGGTTTGCTGGCCATTTATACTGTACCATTTTCAGCAGACAGTACTGTCCAGCGAGTTGTACGAGAACTGTCGGGGGCTTATAAAGAAGTCAGTGGCTGTTGGCCAACAGAGAACCTGGACAGTATCTACTTACAGGAATATATTATGAAGTTTTCTTTTGAGGAAGAAGATCTCTCTGGTTTAACCTTCAAGCCACGACAATTTTTTTCGGACCCCATTTATCAAGGCCCATGGGGCGGTTACGGGCAGGTGCTTGCTTTTGTATTTTATGAATACATGGGCATAGATGAAACTACTTATCGGGGCTATTTACGTGAGACGGCATTTCCTGACGATGAGTATTACGATTACTACTACGTTCAGCAAGATGGGCTGGGCTTCCCCAGTTTTGACCATTACACCTACGTAGAGGCAATTCCAAGTTTTGAAGCAGATACGGTTCTGGATCTGACTATTTACTTCGATTCGGAAGATGAGCTTACTTTTCAACCATTCACAGGCGTCCGGGGGAGTTTAGTTGATGGCTCTGATACGCTACGGCATAACCTGACGCTGGATTATGCGATTCCCAATCTATGCCAGGTCTTTTTTGTGGACTTGATCGTTCCTGATAATACAACTTATCTGATGGGAAGCGGTGCATTTGAATTTGCTAATAAGCGGTCATGTCTTATGTTTCAAACAGGGGGTACCTTGGCGGTAAAAGAGGAAGCTGTTTTTGATTATGGACATTCAGGAATTGGTGTCCTTGGCCTTGCTCGCGATGGGCATTTAGACTTGAAACAAAACAGCACCATGACCATTGATAGCAAAGTAGCATTGGTTGCCTATACGGGGAGTGAACGAGAGCAAGCTTACGCACACCTGGCACCAGGAAGCACCCTGCGGTTTGGGCCCAATTCCAATCTGTCACGAACACTAGGGGACAACATGTACCTCAATGTTTACATGAATGGCGGCACACTTGATGACAGCGAGTTGAGTAAAGAAGAACGTCAGCTCATTCGGCGTATTTACCCTCAGGTGGCTTTGCCTGTGGCGGGTAAAGCTACAGTCGCACCCAACCCCAGCTCCGGTGAAATCATGCTGGTAATGCCGGAAAGTGAGTTAAGCGGCGATTGGCCTTATCAGGTATTCAACGAATTGGGCCAGCTGGTTGCGAGTGGCGAACTAGAGGCTCTGGCAGAAGGCCGCTATCGTATACGTCCCCGCGCAGCAATGACGAGTGGATTATATAGGATAGTGGTGCAAACGGCACAAGGGCCTGTGATTGCGAATTGGATGAAATTATAAGTGTATTGTGGAGTGCCATGCCCCTTTGAAGGTAGCTTAGAGGGGCATGGTTTGTTACGTTGTGTACAAATAAATTTTAAGTGCCAAAAAAAACTTGAGATGACGGAAAGGAAATTGATAAAGAAGTGTCTAACGCATCAACACAAATCAATAAGAAGACTTTATTATGAAAATTATTTCATTAGCTCTTTGCTTAGTATTTTTTAGCGTTAGCTGTAACGCTCAACCGCAAGAGACTCAAATTTCAGCTAAAGGTTATCAAATTGGAGATAAAGCAGAGGACTTCCAATTAAAGAATGTAGATGGCACAATGCAATCGCTATCCATGGTCGAAAATGCTAACGGATACATTGTGGTGTTTACAAGCAATGAATGCCCTTTTGCAAAAGCTTACGAAGATCGCCTTATAGAACTACATGATGAGATGGCTCCCAAAGGATACCCAGTCATTGCAATCAATTCTAATGATGGAGCAGAAGGAGGCGGGAATAGCTTCCAAGATATGGTTACGAGATCTCAAGAAAAGGGGTTTCCATTCGTTTATCTAAAAGATGAAAAACAAGAGGTTTATCCTAAGTATGGCGCTACCAAAACACCACATGTTTTCTTGTTAGATAAAGATTTGATCGTCAGGTATATTGGTGCTATTGACGATAATTCTAATTCTCCCGAAGATGTAGAAGAAAGGTATGTTGCTAATGCGATTGCGGCATTGGAAGCAGGAAAGTCTCCTGACCCTGCTACTACCAAGGCAATAGGTTGCCCAATTTCAAAATCAGGAGAAGGTGGGGCAAGACGAGGTCCCAAAGGGCCTCCTAGTCCTGAGAAAATCATTGAGATGATGGACACTAATAATGATCAGCAAGTAAGCAAATCAGAGGTGAATGGTCCGTTAGCAAGAGATTTTGACAGATTGGATGTCAATAAAGATGGAATGCTCAGCAAAGAAGAGTTGTCAAAATTGTCAAGGTCAAATTAATGTTTGAAAAGGCTGATGTACCTCATTTTAGCACCAATTCCCCCTTCTCCTCAAATTTTTCTTTTCAATTTACCGTATCCCCAGTTGCACTTGCTAACTTTGCGGCCAATTTATCACAGGCCACCGGGAACGGCTGAGCGGGAGTTAGTGTTATTGTAGAACACTTACCCGCCTGAGCAATCGGCGGCTATAACTATTGACAATGATCAATATTACTTTACCAGATGGTTCGGTGCGCCAAGTAGAGAGCGGCTCATCGGCTATGGACGTGGCTAAATCCATTAGTGAGGGTTTAGCACGTAATGTGCTCTCTGCCAAAGTGAATGGAGAAGTTTGGGACGCTAACCGCCCCATGACGACGGATGCTACTTTGCAATTGTTTACCTGGAATGATAAGGACGGAAAAACGACCTTCTGGCATTCTTCTGCTCACTTGATGGCAGAGGCACTGGAAGCCCTTTATCCGGGCATCAAGCTGGGAATTGGCCCAGCTATCGATACCGGATTCTACTATGATGTAGATGCCGGCGACCGGGTGATCAGCACCAACGACTTGCCTGCTATTGAAAAGAAAATGCAAGAGCTGGCACGCCAAAAGAACGATTACGTTCGCAAGGATATCAGCAAGGCTGATGCTGTCGCTTATTTTCAGGAAAAAGGCGACCAATACAAGTTGGAATTGCTGGAAGGCCTGGAAGATGGCGAGATTACCTTCTATACCCAAGGCGGTTTTACGGACCTGTGCCGTGGGCCACACATCCCTAATACGGGGACGATCAAGGCGGTAAAATTGATGAACGTAGCTGGCGCTTATTGGCGTGGCGACGAGAATAATCAGCAGATGACCCGTATCTACGGTGTTTCTTTTCCTAAACAAAAAGAACTGACCGAATACCTCCATTTGCTGGAAGAAGCCAAGAAGCGTGACCATCGTAAGTTGGGGGCGGAACTGGATTTATTCATGTTCAGTGACCGGGTTGGAGCAGGTTTGCCGATCTGGCTACCTAAGGGTAATGCCTTGCGGGAACGCTTGATGAACTTCCTGCGCGAAGAACAGGAAAAGCGGGGTTACAAGATGGTAACCACACCACATATTGGTAAAAAAGAATTGTACGTGACTTCTGGTCACTACGAAAAATACGGAGAAGATAGCTTTCAGCCGATCAAAACCCCTCGGGTAGATGAGGAGTTTTTGCTGAAGCCGATGAACTGTCCTCACCACTGTGAAATTTTTGCTCACCGGCCTCACTCTTATCGCGATTTGCCTTTGCGTATTGCGGAGTTTGGTACCGTTTACCGCTACGAGCAGAGTGGCGAGTTGCACGGCCTGAGCCGGGTACGAGGCTTTACGCAGGATGATGCACACATCTTCTGTACTCCAGACCAGCTGAAGGAAGAATTTCTGAATGTACTGGACTTGACGGAAACAGTGCTGAAGAAAATGGGCTTTGAGGAATTCACCGCCCAGATCAGTCTGCGCGACCCTGAGAACCCCAGCAAGTACATCGGTTCTACCGAGAACTGGGAAGCAGCAGAGAGTGCGATTATCAACGCGACCAAAGAAGTAGGATTGTCTACTACTACGGAATTGGGAGAAGCAGCCTTTTACGGTCCTAAACTCGATTTTATGATCAAGGATGCCTTGGGGCGTTCTTGGCAGCTGGGGACTATTCAAGTGGATTACAACCTACCGGAGCGATTTGAATTGGAGTACATTGGTGCCGATAACAAAGCCCACCGTCCAGTGATGATTCACCGGGCACCTTTCGGTTCGATGGAGCGCTTTATCAGTATCCTGATTGAGAATACGGCGGGTAAATTCCCGTTGTGGCTCACGCCGGAGCAGTATGCGATCTTGCCGATCAGCGATAAGTTCAATGGCTATTGCGAAGAGGTACAGCAAGCCTTGGCAACCCATGATATTCGTGGCTTTATTGATGATCGTAACGAAACCATCGGTCGTAAGATCCGCGATACGGAATTGAAGAAAATTCCGATTATGTTGATCGTTGGTGAGAAAGAAGCCGAAGGCAATGCCGTTTCTGTCCGTATTCAGGGCGAAGGTGACAAAGGCGCTATGCCGATTGAAGAGTTTGTAACTTATTTCAAAGAGTTGTTGTAGCAGAGAAGAGCCAACTCATTTAGTGTATAGAGGGGGTTGGCTACAAAATTTACGCTTAACAATTTAGTGATGATACCTAGAGGGCGGAACAGAACATGTTTCGCCCTCTTTTTTTACCACTTTCAAGTCCATGATTTCCCGTAGTTTATTATCTACAGAAACCTTGTAGGTCACACCACTTTACGTCTTTGATATTTGCAGGTGTTATTTTTTTGGTTCAAAACAAACACCTGAAATGAATAAGATTATCCTTTCCCTTGTGTTATCTCTTGCTTTTTCTTTGTCGATTAGTGCTGCCGTCGAATGGACGGGTGGCTCAGGCAACTGGGAAGATGCCAACAACTGGAACACGGGACAAGTACCCGGAATTGGTGATGATGTACTCATTACTTCGGGAGTAGTAGCGCTTAATAGCAATGCTACCATAAGATCTTTGAATCTAGGCACCAGTAGCAATTTGGTCATTGAGCCATACGCCAGGTTGACCGTTTTGCCCACTGCGACTACTCTTTCCCCTATGGTTGTTTACGGGAAACTCAATATAGAAGGAACCCTACAGATGCTTGATCAATTAGGAGTAACAACGTCGCATTATATCACCCTCTACGGTTACCTACAGGTAGAAAATTCAGGAATAGTGCAGCTAGATGGTCGTGCTATGGTTATCTATTCTGCCGGAGTATACAATAATAGAGGGCTGACCCGGATCGAAAATTTTATTGGTGCTGGCCTTAGTATATGGGGTGTTTTTCTCAATAATAAAACCTTTGAAGTAGAAGGGGGAGGAGCAGGTGTGGGGGTGGAAGTATTTGGCCCTGGCCAGTTTGTTAATCATAAAAATGTTTACATCAACAATGTTACCAGGGGCATGGAAAATGAAAATAGGATTTACAACACACGGTCTATTTTCTTAACGAATTGTGGGAGTGGCATCTTTAATTTTGGCTTGGTGGACAACCGCGCTTATGGCTTGATAAAGACGGAAGGTTCCGATGGTTCTTTTGATGTTTATAATGCAGAAGAAGCTACTATCAGAAATCGTGGCCAGATCCAAACCAGCAACAGTGATGTAGCAACGGGAATTCGCAACTACGGTAGTATCACCAATTATAGCAATGGCCGTATTTATCTGGAAGGCGAATATAATTATAGCTTGTTGTTAAATGAGGCAGACGCTGACTTCCTTAATTATGGAAGAATTAACCTGTATGCCAGCGCTAACGCTAACCGAGATGGACTGAGAAACCAAGGTGATTTTACGAACTACTCCAGCGGAAGGATCAGTGTCGAAGGCGATTATCCTACCGCTTTTTATAATGAAGAAAACTTCACGAACCAAGGCTATCTGTCAGTGGCTGGTGACCAGTTGTTGGCCATTCATAACAAAGGCGTCTTACAGAATTCCTCCTGCGGAGAGGTGATAATAGAAGGTTATTTTGATAACGATGTTAATAGTGTTTGGCTCAATGATTCGTGGCTTCGCCTCACCACTGATAATACGCCTGTTAACAACGGTTTCTTTCAAAATACGGCGATCATTGAAGACATCTACAATGTATTGGATGGCGTGAATATTTTCAATGACGGTGTTATTGCACATTTGCTCAGCGGGCCTCTTTTTGTAGGAATGAATAATAATATCCTAAACATAGGATCGCTTAGTCAGCTTGGCCTTTCTGAGTTGTTTTATGATACTCCTGATGGAAATAAAATGGGAGAGTATGATGAGGGAAGCAATGAGCTGAACCTCTACCCTGATGCTGAAGGATTGGAAACGATTTATTTCTCAGCGGAGCTACTAGGGTATAATTGTACGACTTGGTTTGCTGTCAATATTCTGGGAGGTGTTGAGTATTCATCAAATCCATTTGCCAGCTTTCCAACGGGGAATTTCTCTACCATTACGGCCAAAGCCAGTATTTACCCTAACCCTAGCAATGGCTACATTCAAGTTGATTGGCCAGCAGCAGCTATAGAAAAGGAGGTACGTTGGTCGGTGATCAGTTTGGAGGGGCAAGAAGTAGCAAGAGGCACTACTGCGCTTGGAAATATAGATTTACGTCATTTGCCCGCAGCGACTTACCTTTTGCGTACCCAAGACGGGGCTGGGCAGTGGCAACGTATTGTTATTCAATAATAAAGCCGCTCGTATCTTTCTATGTACCTTTGCTGCCGCTGTAGGCATACCTATGGCAGCGTCTTGCTAAAAAACTGAAAAGCAAAAGAATGGCAGCCGAAAAAAACAAAGTAGAAGTACTCTTCAAATACGATAGCCCGATCCTGGAAGAAGCTATAATTGAAGTATTGTGGGCAGAAGTAGTTGATGAAGAAAAGGGCCTCTACCAGCTTAAGAGCATCCCTTTTTATGGTGCCTCCATTGCTACGGATGACCAGTTTCATGCCACCTACGATAAAGAGGAAACGGGGCTGTTGTATCGGCAGACGACTAAAAGCTCTGGGAATTCTATTGCCGTAGTGGCGATTATCAACGAGGAGTATGACCAAGAAGAAATGGTTGCGGCTTTTGAAAAACTAGGCTGTACCGTAGAGGAGCTCAACGACCGCTATTTTGCGATGGAAGTGCCCAAGCGTATTTTTTATGGTGATATGAAAAAGATCTTCGACAAATACGAGAAAGACAATCTGGAGTATGCTGAAACGTATTTATCGGCCAAGCACCAGGCGGATTTGCGTAGAGGTGGGAAGTAGCGTAATTACTACTTCTACCAAGTCGGGCTGCCCTGATTGTCTCCTCGCTGTACGAACACCATTCTGGTAGAAGCATCTACCTCCGTACCAAACAAAGTCTCTTATGTCTACCGAAGAAAACCGTCAGCTTCTTGACCTCCAATACCTGGAGGGGATTTTCAAAGAGCACGACATCAATGTGCTGCTCATTGAGAAATCGGAACAATCTCCCTTAAACTATCTCATAGCGCCGTTTCCGTCCGCGCCTGATGCACCAGAATCTTCCGTGCAGTTGATTTATATCCCTACACAAGACACCCTGGAAGAGACCAACTTGCTACAGTTCTTTGCTTACCTGTCAGAAGAGGCGGTAGCAAAGCCGGAAAGCACCAACGAATTCCTGCATTACCTGAACCTTCGTACGCCCATTGGGTACTTCGGGGTCACTGCGGAAGGAGGACTGTTTTATCGTTACGTTCATGCTTTGCCACGCTTCCAGCCGCCCAACAAAGAGACCTTTCTGGACACCTTCACTATGTTTTCCAGTACTTTTGTATCCTTCGGTCCACTAATACTGAGCGTAGCTCAGGGGAAAATGGACCTGGAGGTTGCCAAGCGCCAAGTTGGGGGATAGCAGTAGAGAAAGTGCTGTTTTACTGAAACGAGCAGTCTGGTTGATGGTACATTACTAGCCCGAGGCTATTGTAGAGTACCAGGTCCGCCTTGGCAGTGATGAGACGTTGCAGGAATAGTTGTTGCTGTGGTGGCCATTATCAACGAGGAGTATGGCAGAGAGGAAGCAGTTGATTGTTATTCTATCAATCGCCATCGGCGTCTGTAACGGTCACAACAATGTTTAAGTTACTGCTGAAATCTACTTTTATTAGAATGAGCAGCTCCTGTAGGCGATTCTGTAATTCTTCGATTGAGGCAAGGTTGTCGTCTAAAAGATCGCGTAGAGGCGTTGCTGATAACGCCAATAGTTGGCTGTCTACGTTTTGGATCGCTTGTTGGATGTTTGCATCTATTTCATCGTATTCTAGTTCGAGCAGAAAGTCTTCGAAGCCATAATTGTCGGTTGAATTAGGGTAATTTCCGCTGTACATTAGCTTCCATTCAGCAAAGCTTTCTGTAATGAGTTCCAGTGATTTTTTTGCGTAAGGAGCCTCTAATTCCGTATATATAGTAGTGCCTCCATTGTCTTGTCCCAAGGCGTGGCCCAGCCGGAGCTTGATCGTTTCTTCCAGGTATGCGATTAGCGCATTTGCGATCATGTTTTGCCCCCCATCAAGACCGGTACCTGTTGCAGCAATAAATTCTGTTTTATAAGTCTCCCAGGCTATTTGCAGGTTAGAGGCCTCTGTTAGTAGATATTGCCCCAGGCTATTAATGTAGGCCCGGTAGTTGTCGTCTGTACTCAGTGCGAGAAGGGTCTCATTTTCTTCTTGCGAAAATAACAGATATTCAATTGTGGATAGGCCAATAATAGAGCTTCCTCTACTGCTGATGAACGTTTCATCAACTACTTCTTCCGTAGTGAGCACCTGAGCCAAACCTTCCGGGTCTATTGGCCAACGCTGGATGCGAAAATGCACATGGCTGTTGTTTATTCTTCCTACGTCATATAATTCACAGTGCTTCCATTTTAAGATGGTGTTTAGCCACTGTTCTTTAGCCGTGCTTAGGTTTGTCAAATCAGGAGTGGTAGATAGTGTTTCGAGTGCCTGTTGTAATTGTTCACATGCGATTACAAAGTTCGTATGTGCTGACGCTACGCCATTTTGATATAGGTTGTCGAGCTGCATTTTCCGCTGACTGGTGTAGTTGGGGCTACTATTGTCGTCGTTGCCACATGCGCTGAGTAGCAAAGAGGCGATGGATAGCAGGAGAAACTTAAGGTTGAGGGGGGGTGACGGCATCATAATGAATTTAGGAAGATAATGAGATCTGTTCTTTCTTCAATACTAAGCATGGTAAAAGCTTCTTGCGAGGCTGCGGCTTCACCACCGTGCCAGAGGATTGCCTCTTCGAGGTTGCGGGCTCGCCCGTCGTGTAAGTAAGTGGTATGGCCATTTACAATAGAAAACAAACCAATGCCCCAAAGGGGAGGTGTTCGCCACTCTCTACCTGTAGCGGTGTATTCAGGGCTGTGATCAGCTAGCCCGTCCCCCATATCATGTAGAAGTAAATCTGTGTATGGACGAATAGTTTGATAAGAAAGCGCTGTAAAGGTAGGGTGTTCACCTGTTGTCAGTTTGGGGATATGGCAAGCGGTACAATTGAGCTGTTCAAAAAGTCGCTTGCCGCGTAAAACGTCCTGCTCTTTCCAATCGCGACGACCCGGTACGGCCAAGGTGCTAGAATACAAAACAACTTTATCGAGATCATCGTCAGGGATTTCAGGATTGCCTCCATTGGGTTGGGTAGAGCAATCTATGCTGGGAGGGCAGTTTTCGTCAGGAAAAAGAGAAGAGGTAATACCCAGGTCACCAGCAAATGCTGCTGCTACTTGTTGTCTAACATTGGGTTGATTGGCTTTCCAGCCAAAGCGCCCTAGTTGCCAGGTACCACTTGCAATATCTGGAATTTGATTGGGGCGGCCGCTAATACCATCATTGTCGGCATCAAATTCATCCGCTAGTGCGAGGATTGTTTGCTCACTGATGGCCTCAAGTAGCCCCAGTCCACTCATCTGGTTGGCTATGCGCGGAGAGATATTTACATCTTCTAAAGGGCCTTGTGTTAGGTTGGTGATGGAGTAGACGGGCTGCCGTAAACTGTATGTGGTGCCATCGGGGTAGGCGCCTAATATTTCCTCGTAGGAGATTTGAAACGAAGCTTCTGTATCTACTCCTAGTATAGACTGATCTTGTAGTTGACCACCATAGTTGGCGCTAGAGAGTGGGGCTCCGTCAGGTCCATTTCCAGTGCTTAGTCTTAATAATAAACCATGGCTGACCTCCCCGGTAGTTAGTGGAGGCTGGCCCCTGCCATCTTTGAAGTGGCAGCCTGAACACGATCGCGCATTAAAGAGCGGCCCCAGCCCATCGCGAGCTGTTGTAGAAGCAGGCGCAGGAACCCAGTTTTGATTAAATAAAGAATTGCCAACAAAGAACAATAACTCCTGTTCATCGGTCAGGTTTGGTGTCTGTAGACTAAAGGCGTTTGATGAATAATCAAAAATGGTAGAGCTACCGCCCGACAGTTCTTCTTCCTGTTCTGGTTGTAATTGCAATGGGTCATCCGTACATTGAAGAAAGGAGAGCAAGATGCCAACGGTGAAAATGATCGTATTAATTAAAGACTTGAATGGCATAAAATAGTGTCTTGAAAATATTTGTTGTTGGCTAAGAAGACAAATGGAGGTGAAGGCAATGAGTTGCCTTCACCTCTTGGAGCTTGTTGCCAGCCCGAAATTAAACCATTTTGGTGCAGAGATATATCAGCTTATTCCCAATACAGGCTAGCTTCTGCAAATTTATCACCTAAATCACGAAGTGCATTAACGGCTTCAAGTACTTGCGGGCGGGTGCTGTCATTGGAAATGGCAAAGTCGAAAGGAACAGCTGTGCCATACACAGCCATTTCTGCTTGATCAAGTTGCGCAATGATACTAGCAGCTAATGTGGCATCTTCCTGCTCTACGAGGTCATGGATAGAAGGGCCGATTTGAGCACCGTTTATTCCAAGGTAAACCTGTTTGATGCCGTCAAAATTTAACCGGATATCACGATGGGTGTTATCACTGAAACAAGAGTGCTCGTCTTCCTGGTCTCGATTGTCATAAGCGGTGAAAATGCGCTCGCCAGCTAACTCTGATTTTGACAAAGTAGCGATGGATGTTAGCACCGTGGAAATATTTTCCTCTTCGTCAGCAGCGAGGAAGGTCGTAGTATAAGGCCCGTTAGGTTGCCATTGATCCAGTAAAACCTGTAAGTGATCAAGCAAAAGTGCTGCACAGTTTTTTAAATAAGTTCTGCGCCGATCTTGATTGGCAGCAGTACCTCCGTCAACAAAGTCGGTGTAAGGACGGTCTCCTGCCGTAAGTTCGGTTGGAGCTTCGTTGTCTTGGCCCCAAAGCAAAAACTCGATGGCATGGTAGCCTACGCTTACGTTTTCTTCGCCACCGTCACCGTTAATACTGGCGAGGAAATCTTTGCTCAAGTCCGGGAACCCCGCAGCGTCATTGATGATGCCGGTAGATGGTGCTCCTTCTACATAGTCAATGTAAGCTTCGTTTAATGGCCAAGAGTTAAGAAGCCCTTCAGGACCTTCCTCCGAGTCGATTAAATCAATAGGGCCATTTGCAAAGCGAAAAGCCTCAGTAGGACCATAAGATTCACGGGCAGCAATCCAGGCGTTTTTAGCAAGCTGGAGGTTAGCAGCAGTAGGGCTTGCGACAAAATTGTCAATCGCAGTTTGCATACTCGCAGCATCGTTATAAGCAGCTTGGTAAGCATCGTAAACGAATGATGCATACTGTTGGATTACGTCGGAGTTTTCGACTTTGGTAATGGCAACATCGTCGTCGTTAGAGCAGGAGTTAAACAGTGCTAATGCTAGCACAGGGAACAATAAAAACTTTTTCATTCTGGTAGATATAAGGATTGTAATTCAGTAATTAGAATTCAAAAAAAATGATTTTTCAAACTCAAAACTACTGCTAATCCTCTCTGTAGGTCATTGACAAGAAGCATATACCTAATAAATACCTAGCAATTCGGTACTCTGCTATTCTGTAAAGAAATGTGGCCTGTTTTGTGCTCCTTATGCGATAGAGGTGAATATATCATTATACCCGTTACTAAGTAGCCTAGGAGATGCTCACTAATAACGGGTATAGTAGTCGCGGCTGTGCCATTTGTCTACCTACTGCTTAATAATTTTCTGGCTAATAACACCACCATCCGTAACCACCTTTAGCCAATAAACACCTGACGGTAACTGGGCTAAAGAAACTTCACCCCGCTCACCGAAGTCGAGTTTTTGCAGAAGCATCAAGCGACCTGTTTGGTCATAAACAGACAATGCCTGTAGTTCTGTGCCGGGCAAAGAGAGGGTGACCTGGTCGTTGGTAGGGTTAGGGAAAACCTGTAATTCATTGCTAGCCAAAAGCTGTTCTTCGGTATCTACCACCGTGAAGGTTTCGCAATAATGATCGTTGGTGGTGTTTTCATCGAGTTCACTGTTGGGGGCGGCGGTATACAGGCAGAGTTCCAGGTTGAAGGTAAAATCGCCTTCTTCGTCAAGATTTACCCAGTGATAACTACGGTAAGTGATAGGGACGGCGATGCTGGAATTGGCGGCTATGGTGATGTTCTCTTTTAAAAAAAAGCGTCCTTCGGCACAATTAAAATTGCCTTGAATAGGGCCACCAATAAGAAAATGATCGACGGGCGTATCGCCGTAATTAGTAACTTGTATTTCTCCTGACCAGGATGCGTTGACTTGATAAGAGACGTCCGAAATATAAAGATTAAAACTATCGATCATCATGTTAATCCCAGTTATGCCAATATCTGGGCCGGTGATCGGGGGTAGCCCAGTGGTCTTGCGTACGTACCCATGAGAGAGGTAGCTATATCCCAACGCCGATTGAAATAAGTCATTCCCCATCTGGTAGTAAGTACCACCCTCTTCGATCATTTCCCACAAGGTACGGTCAGGTGTTTCCCAAGTGTTGATAATAACTACCGCAGATTGATCAGGGAGTAATTTGGCGATAAAATGGGGAGAATAGCCAGTGCTATAAACCTGTACCTCACTCTCGGTGATGTTAAGCCGCATGGCATTCGTAAAGTTTTGAGGAAGGGGCCATTCGTTGATTTCCGTTGAAATAAAATCATAAAAGAACAAACGATCGTCATGTGCCCAATAGATGCCTTCTTCGGTCGCCTTAAGATCGGTGATGTAGGTGTTCGAAGTATAAATTTCTTGTGGATCGCCTAAGGCATCTTTAAAAAAGACGGAATTATAGGTGCTCACAGCAAACACATCAGGGGCGAGCACTGACAAGCGGGTAACGGGGAGTTCGTCAAAGCTCCACGATAACTCGGTGGTACCATCGTCGTTTAAGCGCTGAACCGTTAAGCCGGTACTCCAAACGACCTGGCCATTGGGGAGCGGCTGGACAGACATGATATTTTCTTCGTAGGCCGCATCGTCCAGTACTTCCTGATGAAAAAGGACTTGACCAGCGGCGCTGAAATGAGTAATAATCCCTGCCTGGTCATATGGAACATCGTCGGCTTGGCGTCGCCAGCCGACTGCCCAGAAGGTGCCGTCGGGGGCAAATTTCACGTCGGTATAGGTACCGTAGTACATAGCTGCTTCGCTGCTGCTCCAGAGCTCTTCCCCTGTGTTTTTATCGAGGTAGGTAACATAAGGAGCATCACATTGGCCTTGAAAACCAGCAAGGGCTATAGCCTCTCCTTGAACATCCATAGCAGCATAATTTGCCCACTGTTCTTGGGTAACAAAACTAAAGTCATTTTGGGCATTTAAGAACGAAAGTGCAAAAAAGGCAAGTAGTGTGATTGAGCGCATCATACAGTAGATAGGTTTTATTAGAGAGATATTTAGATTTTAAAGATTATTTTTTTTGTCAACAGTTGATAGCAAATGGCTGACAAAAAAGGCCTTGACCGGTAACGGAACCGTGATTAACGGCATCAATGTGCGGGTAACCGACAAAAGGCCCTTTGAGAATTATTGTGTTGTTTGTGTTAAATTTTATTTAAGTACAGTAAAAATCCTTTGTTTTGCTAAACATTTTATGCTATTTTGAGGATATTATACTGTATCGTTTCATAATCCCAAGTCAAACCCCAGAATAAATGAAGCACCTTATACTCCTTTTTTCTTTTTGTTTGTTAAGCAATTTTGCTATCGGTCAGACAAGTTTCCACACCTTCGGAAGCACGCCAGCCGTTACAGAATTACAGGTGTTTCCAAATCCAGCAGTAGACTATATCCAGGTAAGTACCAATCAGGATGTTGAGCGTGTAGCCGTGTTTAATTTAGCGGGCCGCAAAATCAAGACCTACACTTACCGGGCAGAAGATAAATATTACGTTGGCGATTTGCCCAAGGGCATGTACCTGGTTCAGTTATTAGGGGTACAAGATCGCCGTCTCGCAACAAGGCGTATAAGTATACGTTAAAGATTTTGGCAGCAATGCCTTTTTTATTTTGACTCTCGAATGTGAAAATGGTAGGGCTTTCTGCTTGCGCAGAAGGCCCTCGTTGTTTTAAGAACTTGTGTGAGACAAGTTTACTCCTTGGCTTTCTTTTGCAGCTTTTTCACTTGTGCTTTTGCACTAGCGGCTTCTTCTTTACGGTTTGCTAACCGTTCTAATAAACGACTAGATATTCGTACGAAATCCATTTCGGTAATGATGCCAATCAATTCATTGTTTTGAACCACGGGTAAACAACCGATCTTTTGCTCTCGCATCATTTTCATGGCGACCACGATATTGGCTTTGGGGTCTATGGTGAGTGGCGTTTTGATCATGATGTCTCGTACAGCTGTTACTGGCGTTCCATTCACCGTTTTTCCATTGGCAAAATAACGCAACATCATCCGGCCTGTAATAAGCCCAATAAGGTCACCTTTGGTATTCTCGACGGGCATATGGCGGACCTTTCGCCAGTCCATCAAATGGGCTACCATTTCAATGAGGTCAGATTCATGGACGGTAAATAAATCTGTTTCCATAAACTCCTCGACGGTAAGGGTAGCAGGGCCGTACTCTTTCAAATCGCTTTGTTGTGGCATTTCCCAGGTATGTACAGGTTTTCCTGCATCTTGCTGTTTGAGCATGCAGGCGGTTAGAATAGCGAGCGCTTCGTCGCGATTTACTTCTTTCTTAAGTTTACTGAAAGCTCTCAATTGCCAGCGAGCACCATTCATGTGGGCTTTGGCTCTCCCTTCGATTACGCCAAGGTATTTGTCGATATCTTTTTTGTCAACTTTCCTCAATTCCAATCCTTCCCGTGCGATGGGTAGCAATTCTTCGAGGATCAATTCACAGGCACCGATTTTTTTATCACCAAACCAGGTGAAGTTGGTGTCGATACCAAATTTGGCGGCTTTGCCGAAGTTGTCGCGAACATCTTCCCAGGAAATCTTCTCCCGGATGTCTGCATGGCGGGCGGCCATGCCCGTCATTGCGCCAAGCCAGAAGGCTGCGTTTGCAACTTCGTCAATTACTGTAGGTCCGGAAGGTAGTACTCTGTTTTCGATGCGTAAATGCGGCTTTCCATTGTCGCTGATGCCATAGCATGGTCGATTCCAGCGATAGACGGTAGAATTGTGTACTTGAAGGGCCTTCAATTTTGGCGCTTTCCCATTGCGTATTTGTTCAATACTGTCTTCTGTTATTTCTGTGTCTAATAAGACGCGGAAACGAGCAATATCCTCTTTGTAAATCTCCATCAGAGATTTATCCAGCCACCCTGAGCCAAAACTTACACGGGGGCTTCGTTCCCGGAGGTGATCGTGAGTGGTACGCACATCAAGCGCCTGCTGGAAGAGCGCAATCCGGGATTCGTGCCACAAACGTTTACCAAAAACAATGGGCGAGTTGGCAGCAATGGCCATAATTGGTGCAGCCAGTGTCTGCGCAATATTATACATCTGAACAAAGGAATCGGGCGTCACTTGCAGGTGTACCTGGAAGCTAGTATTACACGCCTCCAGGAGGGGAGAGTCGTGCTTGACCAGCAATTCATCAATACCTGATAGCCGTAATTCGTAGGCTGTGCCGATCAATTGCTGGTTGATTGCCTCCATGAGTGCAAAGTACCGTGGCCGAGGCGTAAGATTATCCATCGAGAGGTCAAACTTACGCAGCGTAGGGAGTATCCCTGTAAGTACAACTTCTGCCCCCATCAGCTGAGCTTGTTTACGAATTGTCTTTTGATGCTCCATGTTTTCTGCCTCCATTTCGCTGAGGCATTTTCCGGTAAAAACACGGGGCGTGAGGTTGGTCTCCAGGTTGAATCGTGCTAATTCGCCATCAGCCCAGGGGTATTTGCTAAGTTTTTCTAAAACCTCAGGGCCAATAGTGGCTGGAGTGAAGTCTTTTTGATCTACTAAGCACATTTCCTGTTCAGCACCAATCCGGATAGTGTCGCTTTCAAACCACTCATTCTGTAGCATATATTCCAGCGCACGAACATCTTTTAGTAGATGTCGTACAAAACTGTGCATGCTTTTTTCATCTTGTACTAGTGTAACTCTTTGTTCCCCCATGGTCTATACTTTGAACATTTATTTGTTGGCATATTATCTGGCTAATATAATCGTTTGTATTTAGCCAAGCAGGCTTCCTGAATAATTTTGTCAAAACATGTGTTGTTTGTATAAAATTTTGCGGTACAACGTTTGGTAGTAATACCTGATCTTTACCCAGGTTTTTAACAATAGAGTTTTTGGAGAATTCACCATACTGCATAATGGCCAAAACCTCCCGACAAGCTCTTAATACTCAATCTTCCAGCTATGCGTTTATTCAGCGGACTTTTTCTACTTACGGTCGTGATGTTGTTCAGTGCCTGTCGTGATGAAATTGGGGAATCGCTCTTTGAGATGGACTACCCACCAAAGTCTTTTACGCTCGCGGCGGGAACCAATACTTTTGTTAGCTCTGTAGTGGCGATTTCCAACATTCCCACCAATTATCCCAATTTCCTGAATGCTAGTGGCTACTCTGCGATGGATGTTACCAAGGTCGTCCCACGTTATGCACGCCTGGTATCGGTTGATGGGTTGGATACTGGTTTTCTTTCTGAAGTATCGGTACGTGTTTGCCCCAACAACCAACAGGATTGTACCGCCGCTGATGAAGCTTTTTATATAGACGATATCTATCGTCGTAATATTAGCAATATCAACCTCCTACCTGGATTGGGCAATTTTAAAGATTTACTTTCCTCAGGGCTCTATAAGTTAGAGGTGGTGTTCTTCCTCGGGGAAATTTCGCCCTACAGCGTTGACTTTAGGTTGGAGTATGGTTTTGAGGCGTTTAAGTAGGGGGTGTTACTTTTTTAATTCTAAAAACCATTCTTTTTCAGTGAGTGGTGAACTGTCCTCCACTAGTTTTCGCCAATTTTGATATTGCGTTTTATCAAGGCTAGGCAAACGGCACCAGCTTTCTGCTAGTTGGAGGATGTTTCTATAATTGTGTTCGTGGTAACCTTTATTTTTTTTGCGTACCAAATAAGTACGCGTATTACGGATATGATTGATCGCAAAAGCGATTTCTTTGGTGTCGATGTATATTTTGAGTTGTAAAATACGAGCGGACATCTGGTGGATAAAGTCTCGGTCATTAATCGTACTCAGTATCCGTAGCGCTTTAGTGTAGTCTTTTCGAGCATAGGCAATTCTGGCTTGATTGAGCGCATATACGGCTTTGCGAAAACGGTTGTCTAATTGACTTTGATAATGATCGAGGAAATGATCTGCCCACTCTAATTCCTCTAGCCGAATGGCAATCCCCGCAATATTGTTATAGGTAAGGGGATTGATTTTGCCTTTTTCTAAAAGTAAATCATTAGCGAGTCCTTGCTGGAACAATTCAAAGCAAGTTCGTAAAAACAGCGCTTGTCCAGTGTTGATTTGCTTGATCCCATAGTTTATACCGATTAAAAGAAGATCCCTCGCTTCCGGGTTTGGGAAGATTTTAGCGTATTGCCCGAAGCTTTTTGTGAAACCGGCAAAGTGCTTTTCGTCCTTGGGTGCTAGATAGAGCTTTAGTGCCAACTCGTACAACTGGATCATGGGAATCTGTTGGTATTCGGTAGATTGCGCACTCTCGATTATTGCGGATAACATGGGTAGATGCTCTTGCTGATTACTCACCTGTTGTTGTGCCATGCTCAGGCAAGCTTGGCGTAGTTTAAATCCGAGTATCGAAATTTGAAGATAGTATTCCTGCTCCGCCAGGTTGAGGTTTTGTAGCCTGCCTTGCGTAGAATCCCAGGCATACCTTTCACGAGCAATCTGCCAACGTAGAAAATAGTGTTCAGGATTTTGATAAGGGCTTTGTTCCCAATGACGCAATACTTTTCGGTACTGCTGCTCAAAGAGCCGGCCTAGGTGCCGCTCTCGGTATGTTTTTAGTAAGATTATAGCTTGGTGATCTACGGAACCTTGTTGGTAAATGAGCCAGTTTTCTATTGCTTGTAAAAGATAGTGCGTGGTCTGCCTGAGTTGTTGAGGAGCAAAAGGTTGTTGTGGGAATATTTTTTTAAAAATTAGTTTTTTTTCCAAGGGGGTTTTCAGCCGATGCAAGTATTCTTCCAGGATTTGGAATAACCGTACTACTTCTGTGCGTCGGTTATGGGCAGGCGCTTGCAACCATTCCGTCAATTGACGCCGCTCTGCTTCGTTGAGATTGGCGATAAGTTGGATTATTTTTAAATTATTTATTTTTTAATATGATTTATAAATAATGATGAAAATAGCTTGTTTGAACTAGTTGTGTTTTTATAACCTCAATTTATATAAAAAAATACGTTTGCTGGTATTAGTGGATTGAGGCATATTTGAAAGTGTAATAATCCCAGTAAGTCCCAAGCTTGATTTTTCGGTTTGGCTCTACCACAAAACGCGATACTCATGAAGTATATCTTTACGTTTGGAATAGCTTTTTTAATAGGAATAAATGTTGCCTCTGGGCAATGTGATGCAATAGTTGACTTTTACTACAGCCTCTCTAGCTACGTACAAGACAATGACACCCCAGAAGATTGTAGTGATAATTTTTCCAGCCTCACGTTTTCTGACAACTCTTCCGGAATCAGCGGTGACTACGAAATGCTCTTAGATAACGAACAGGTATTTGTGGGTGTTTTTGGCGATGGTGGCGGTACCCTACCCATTCCCGCTGATAGCGTGGGGCATAGCCTGACCATGCGTAGCCTTGACGATGATGCTTGCCTTGTCGTATACGACTTGCCTATCGTGTACACCAATTGCCCTTTTGATCCCGTAACGTTCTTTTTTAACGACACCAATGCTTGCGGTACAGAGAACATCTGCGTAGCAGTACAAGCGAGTAATTTTAATAATATCCTTGGCCTACAAACCAGTGTTAGTTATGATCCCGAGCTACTCACGTTTACGGGGAGCACCAACTTTAACCCAGTGATGGTGGGCTTTACGGCAGCTTCGATTGGTAACCCAAGCCCGGGAAATCTAACACTTACCTGGAACGATCCCTTTGCGCAAGGCGTCAGTGTTCCAGAAGAGGAAGCTTTGCTAGAGTTGTGTTTTACGCCAGTTGTGGCCACCAGTTACCTTACCAGCCTCAGTTACAGGAATAGCCCTACTCCCACGGAAGTGATTAGTGGTGGAGTACAAGAAGATTTACCGTTCATCTTGAATACTGGTAGTGTATCTTGCCCGTGCGAACTCACCTTTAGCCAAGAGCTATTGCCTTTTGATGACAACGGCACGCCCACCGAATGTTCTGACGACGAATTTTCCTTGTTAATCACGGTCAATAACAGTCAGGATCCTACGGGCATTTGGTTTGCGGAAGATGAAAATGGTACCCTTTTGTTTACAGGAACTTATGGCGTAGCAACCGAAATAGGCCCCTTTTCCTTATTTTCTAATACATTGGAACTATCACCGATTGCACTAACTATTTATGATGCCAATGACAGTAATTGTTTTTTGGCCTATTCCTACGAACCTCCTCTTCCTTTAAATTGTAACTGCGAAGCAGCGCTGGACTTTAGTCCCGGCTTAGTCAATGATAATGGTACGCCATTAGATTGCACAGATGATTTTTATGTCATCGCTTTTACCGCCAATTTTATCAATCCTATTGGAGGTACTTATAAAGTATTCATCGATGGTAGCCTTGCTTACCAGTGGGTCATTGGAGACGAAGTAGGTTATGTAGATGCACCAGCCGATGGAGGAGAACATGTTATTATGGTACGAGACCTGAGCGTTTCCTGCTCGGAATCTTATCTTTTGCCCGCCGTCGATTCGGCATGCGAGGGAGAGCTTTGCGAGCTATCTATTGATTGGATGACGACGGTTTACGATAATGGTACACCTACAACTTGTATAGATGATTTTTTCACGATCCAAGTCATTGTTACAGGGACCAATGAGGGAACAGAAGGATGGAGCCTTCAGGATAATCTAGGGAATACTTATTCGGGTAACTATGGTTCCATAACCGATCTCGGCCCTTATTCGGGAATGACTCCAGCGCAGATTAATTTAGCATTCGATGATGTTGAAAACAGTAATTGTCAGTCGACCATTGCTGTAAATAATCCACTGGCAGATTGTATAGCAACTCCAAATACTTTGACCCTAAGCCTCGGGGATGTTAATGCCTGTACTTCTGAGCCATTATGCACTCCTTTTGTAGTAGATGGGTTTGATGATATTTTAGGATTTCAATTTAGTGTAAATTATGATCCAGCAGCACTTTTGTTCATGGGGAGTAATGACCATAATCCCGCATTGATAGGCTTTACATCGGCTTCTTTTAGTAATCCTAACCCTGGTAATATTACCGTTAACTGGAACGACCCTTTTTGGGAGGGTGCAGATTTGTCAGCGGGAGATACGCTTGCTGTATTGTGTTTTTCTAGGATAGGATCTAACGTTTCCCCAGCAAGCGTAATTGTTTCTGGTGCTCCTACATCAATTGAGTTTGTCAATGGTGATTTGATGCCTGTTGAGGTGGTTACGAATGCTGCCGTAATACAATGTACATGTCCTATTGCTATAGCTACACCCTTTGTTTCGAATAATGACAACGGTACACCCAACCAATGTTCTGACGACGAATTTTCTTTCTCGTTGGTGGTAGAAAATCCAGATGCAGTAGGTGCCATTTGGCAAGCACTTGATGAAAACGGTACGGTCGTGTTTTCGGGTAACTATGGTGTGGAAACATTGGCTGGCCCATTTCCGCTTTACGACGAAACGTTGGCCAAGAATACCATCCAGTGGACGATTCAAGACGTCATGGAGCCTCTTTGCAACTACATCTACACTTACATACCTCCTGAACCAGTAAACTGCGATTGCGAAATGTACGTGGATATCACCCCTGGTAGTTTGCCCAATTGGATAGATTGCTCTTCGGGAGGGTCAAGTTTTGATTTTTCGGTAACGGTGAATAAAATTCCGGACAATGCTGGGCCGGAGCGCTATCAATTGTACCAAGACGAGGAAGTTATCACGGACTACCTGCCTTATGGTAGTAGGACGCTCTCTTTAGATATCAATACAAAACCAGTAGTCCTGCGATTCGAAGATTTGACTGATCCATCCTGTTTTACGGAAGTCGATTTCCAGCCTTTGGCGCAAGATTGCCGTACGGATTTGTCACTGCAAATTTCGGAAACGCCAAATACGGAACCCCAGGCAGGTGAAATATTTGACCTGCATCTCCGCTTAGCTAATAACGACTTACGCACCGCTACGGGTATTGCGGTCGCGGCCCCTGTGCCTGTTGGTTATACTTATCTCGGAAGTAATGGCAACTATAATCCTGTTACTGGCGAATGGCAAGTAGATCAACTCATTTGTGAAGAAGATACTACCCTCACCCTCAGCCTGCGCATGGAAGCCAACGGTGATTCACTTTTCCTTGCCGAAGTTGTTGCCGTGAACGAAGAAGACAGTGACTCGACTCCTGCCAATGGCGTAGATACCGACGCAGACGGCTACTTCGCTGACGATCCTGATGATGAAGACGATGGCGATGCGTGGCTGCCTTGCCCTGTGCAAGTAGGTACATTGACCTTGTTTGCCGACACACTTTGCACCGAAGAACCATTAGACTGGATATTGAACAGTGATGCTGATTTACCTATCGGTTATATTAGGGGAGTCGCGCTGTATGCTGATGTTAATGCTTTGCCCGGTGATTATCTCGCTTTTACTACGTCCAATACGCTCACTCCTCTGGGAGGCATTGAACCTAATCGCCCCTATTATCTTCGTTTGCTGGCAGGGCCAGACGATGGGAACGGAGGAATTGACCTAATGGATAATTGTCTTCGTCGTGGAAAGATAGACACCGTGTTTTGGAGTGAGATTATTATTGAAAACTGCGAGCCGGTTGTCCTTAATTGTGCCAACCCAGTAGGGCTTTTGAGCTGCACGGCCAGTGGTGGGATAGGAATTCTCACTTATACCTGGTCTCAAAATGGGGTGGTTTTTGCTAACACGCCTCAAGCTATTGCCTCAGGAGTAGGTAACTTTCTTTTAGAGGTACAAGATGAAATCGGCTGCGTTACCAGTCAGGAAATTATCGTTGTGGGGGATTTCTCAGCGCCAGTTTTATCACTAAGCCGAACAGGAAGCTTGTGTGATGAAGATGGTGTCTTTATAACCGTCACCTCGGACATGGAAGGAATGGACTACAGTTGGTCAACTGGCGAAAGCGGCTCGCAGATTTCGGTTTTCAGTGGCGGAACATATACCGTTATGGCGACAAACGCTGAAAATGGCTGTACTGGCGAAAGTACTATTATCATCAATGATATCCTCGACGAATGTAATATCCTCGAGGGTACGGTCTATCGGTCAGAAAATTGTCTTGCGAGTGAAACACCGCTTGTGGGTTGGTTGGTGGAGGTTACTGGAGAAAACTACCTGCAGTATCAGTACACCAATAGTCAGGGCAATTACCAGATAGCTGTTCCACAAGGGACTTATCAAGTTCGTTTGGTAGCCAACTCGCCAACTTGGGGAGCTTGCGAGGAAAATGGGCAGACCATCGTCTTTTCTGGTTATGGTGAAACCTTAAGCCAGGTTTTATTAGCGCAGCCTTTAGATAATTGCCCTTTGCTTGAAGTAAGCATAGATGTAGGGATATTGAGGCCGTGCTTAGCTGATAGAGCCCTCACGTTGGCCTACGGAAACGTAGGCACAGACACCCTGTTTAATGGCTTACTCACCGTGGTTTTACCCCCAGAACTTACTTTCAATGGTACTACAGGTACTTACCAGGGCAGCGTAGGCGATACCTTATTCTTTACACCAATATTACCACTTGCACCAGGAGCAAACCAGCAATTCACTGTTTTTGTAGAGGTTGCTTGTGATACAATAGTAGGGAGGAGCCTCTGTGTACAGGCGCTTGGTTTACCTTACGGCCCATGTCCGCAAGCATCAGAAGTATGGTCAGGGGGAAGTTTACAGGTTAGTGGGGAGTGCAATGCGGAAGAAGTTGTTTTTACCTTACGGAACGTAGGAGATGCGACCCTCAGTTCAGGAGGTAGCTATATTGTTATTCAGGATGGCGTAATGCTTTGGGAGGTTCCAGAAGATATTCCTCCGTTGAACCCTGACGAAACCACCACCGTAAGTTTTCCCGCCAATGGGAATACCTTCCTATTGGAAGCAGAGCAAGAGCCTTTTCATCCGGGGTTTTCCAACCCATCTGTGGTCCTGGAAGGTTGCGGCACCAATGAGGATGGCATCTACAGTGTGGGGTACGTAACTCAGTTTCCTAATGATGATGAAGATGTTTTTGTTGACGAAGATTGTCGCGTGGTCACTGCTTCGTATGATCCAAATGACAAACAAGCTGAACCTCTGGGTTATGCTACGGAACACTATGTCTTACCCGAGCGGAGCCTGGAATACACCATTCGTTTCCAAAACACAGGTACTGATACCGCATTTACGGTCGTCATTCGAGATACCTTGAGCCCGTGGTTGGATATGCGTACGCTTCGGCCAGGAGTTAGCAGTCATCTCTACGAATTGGAATTGGATACCGCCCGTACGCTGTCATTTGTGTTCAATGATATACTGCTGCCTGATAGTACCACCAATCTCGATGGTTCTCAAGGTTTTGTCTCTTACCGGGTAAAGCCTCTGCTTACTGCTCCTTTAGAAACGCGCATTGAAAACACGGCTGCTATCTATTTCGATTTTAATGATCCCATCATTACCAATACCGTTTACCATACGCTCGGCCGCAATTTTGTGGACCTCATTAATTGGACGACCGTCCCGTCAGCAGCAACCACCTGGCGACTATTTCCCAATCCGAATGAAGGCCACTTGAATGTAGAATGGTCTCCTGCTACGGAGCGGGCCATCCTGGTTGTTACTGATGCTTGGGGGCGGCAGCAAGCCCAGTTTACACTGACTGGAGGCAAGATGCAATTAGATGTTCACTTTCTACCTCCAGGTTGGTATGGTTTGCAGCTTCTTGGGGCGAAAGGGCACTTGCTGGGCACAGGTAAATTAATACGGAAATAACTGTGTTTTATGGAGGTTTCGAGTAGCAGTTTAATGACTCGAGGCCTCCGTGAAATCACTCCAGACTGTTACTTTTTCTCCCTACTACGTTATGCTAATAATCCTACTCCTTTAATTTCCGGAACATTGATGAGGGTGGTGTTTTAACCTATAAAATACCAATCATTTATGATGCGCTATCTATTAATGGCAGCTGTACTGCCCTGGCTGTGCTGTGCTTGTGCGGGTGAGAAAGAACAAGAACTACACCAATCTACTTTAGAGACCTTGGAACGGGTAAATGAGAAGTTACGAGAAGTTACCGAGGACAACTATAGGAGAACATCAAGTATTTTACAAGATGATTCAAAAAGGAAATACCGACCTATTGAACCTGTAATGGATAGTATAATACTATTCACTAGGAAAGCAATAAGCGCTGTTGGTGTTTGTGACTTTACCATGAGGTATGAGGAGGATTTTTCGAAAGAAAAGCAATTAGAGGGACTTTCTTTTTTAGCGCAGATACTAACCACTACAAGTTTGCGTATCAAACATGATTATCAGCAGTATTTACAGGAGCAAGGGGATAGCATTGGACTTAGAAAGGAAGATGCTGAAAAATATCTTCAATGGATGTCTGACAATGTTTTGGATGTTGATTCTCTTTGGATTAATAAGGGGTACTTGAAGCTAACAGATGCGGATTTACAGCAGCTGTTGGCTAAAACAAAGACAGATTTGATACATAGAGAAACTTCGTTGATCTACCTTTTGGCACAATTTGCAGGGGGCTCATCTGGTTGGGGGTTCTATCTTTTTCCGCAAGTGATTCCTCAACAAAATAAAACGGTAAAGGGTCGTCCGTACAATGCCGTAATAGATTTTGCCGAATTGTGTTCAGAAAACTCGCGCTTCAATCTCCATATTTATGTAGATGGCCAAGAACTAAAACCTGTCAAGGGTTGCTATGCCTATTACACTTCAGCCCCAATCTATAAGGATGAGAAAACGATCCACATCACAGGAAAATTGAAAGACCCTGTGACAGGAGAGATTCAGGTATTGATAGAGGATTTTCCTTATTCCATTATTGTCGATTAGTAAAAACGAAGCCCCATGAAAACAACCTTCATCCTATGGATAGGTATTGCACTTCTGTTGGTGTCATCGTGCCAGAGAGACAGGGTTGATACAGACTTACTGAATAGCATTTTAGAAAGTCAGCACCACGCCGCCTTACAGCTTGAAGAAGACAACGATTTATTGTACAGCAGTGCACAGGATCTTCTCTATGCTGAATCCCAAAAGAAATACAAACCTATTGGCGAGTTTATGGAAGATTTTAGGAGAGATATCGATTCCATAAGAAATGAGTTGAAAGAAAATTCAGATGTAGCATTAGGTCAGCAGGATCAAAGTATGGAAAAACCAAGCCACTCGTTGATTGATTTTCACTATTCAGTTTTAAATGACTTTGAAAAACTATTGCTTACCAATGATTCCATTCTCTTTTTAAGAGAAAATAGGATCAAAGCTTATTGCAATAGCCTTGCTGAGGCTGTTTCCTTTATTCCTGAGACAAATAGAGGGTTCTTTGAGATGGTCTCTATATCGCTTATCCTGATAGTTTATTGAAAGTTCATCGCAATACGTTGGAATTCTCAGGTATCTATTTTAACCACTTAACTGGTGAAAGGAATGATTTTCTGCCTACGGATCCTTATGTTTTGGAGGTCGAGTAACTCCCATCTCGCCTCCACTATCACAAAATTCCGTTTTCCGTATATTGTTGAATTAAACAGCCCAATCTTCTCAAAAGGAAGATGAAAAGGACAAATTGCCGAAGCAATTGATACCACAAAAACCAAATCACCATCTAACAAACAAACCATTTAACCATCCATCTATGCCCCGCACCCTACTCCTTCTAACTATTTTAGTATTAGCCACCTCTCTATTATCGGCCCAAGAGAAACACCAAACCGAAGCTGCTGCTGCTGCAATGCTTCCAGCATACTGCGATTTTTTGAGCCTCCCTTGCGATGCCAATAACCCTGCAGAATTGGAGCCCAATATTCAGTGGTGCGAAGCGCAGTTTGGACAGCGAGATTTTGTCGTGAAGCGCTTGCCTACCGCAGGGATAGAGGTTTTATTGGCCGAATACATGGTAAAAGAAGACCTGCCAACAGTATTGTTTTACGTGCAGATTGACGGACAACCCGTAGACCCTGCCAAGTGGGCGTCTGGCGAGCCATATACCCCGATGCTGGGCAAGCCCACTACGGAAGGTTACACTTTTCTAGGAGAACTGCCACAGGATTGGCGTGCCGTAGACCGCAGCTACCGGATCTTTTCGCGTGCAGCTTCGGACGCCAAAGGGCCAATTGCCATGCTTTTGGCGGCTTGGGATCACTTGCAACAGCAAGGCGAAGAACCGGCGTTTAACATCAAAGTAATTATGGATACAGAGGAAGAACTTGGCTCACCCAACCTTCCGCCGGTCGTAGAAGCTTATCGGGAAGTATTGTCGGCTGATCATTTTGTGATTTTGGATGGCCCGCCGCACATTTCTAACCGCCCCACCTTGGTTTTTGGTGCCCGAGGCATCGCCACGGCGCGTATCACGGTATACGGGCCAAAGGTGCCACTACATAGCGGCCACTATGGCAATTATGCCCCCAACCCCGCCCTGCGTTTAGCGCAGCTGCTAGCATCGATGAAAAACGACGCAGGGCTGGTGACAATCCCCTATTGGTATGATGGAATTACCCTCGATAAAAAGACCCTCCAAACACTGGCACAAGTACCTGATGACCTAACGGAGATCAACCATAAGCTTGGTTTTGCTGCCCCAGACGGCGTTGGGAACAGCTTGCAGGAGGCAATTCAGTACCCTAGTTTAAATATTCGAGGCATTTCCGCCGGCTGGGTGGGGGCTGCTGCACGTACGATCATTCCAGCAAATGCAGTAGCCAACCTTGATATCCGTTTGGTAAAAGAAAGTAAAGCGGAGCGGTTGATGGACCTGTTACAAGCCCACATCAAAGCCCAGGGATATTACCTGATCACGGATGGACGAGAGCCTACTGCCGCCGAGCGCGATCAGTACCCGCGGATAGCATCCTTTGGATACAAGGTTGCTTATGGCGCTTTCCGTACGCCACTCCATGCTCCTACGGGAGCATGGCTGGAAGGCGCAATGGTGGATGTTTTACAAGAGGATATCGTTAAAATCCGTACCCATGGTGGCTCAATTCCAATAGCTCCTTTTGTGGAAACATTGGGAGTGCCCGCAGTGATCGTCCCCTTGGTTAATCCTGATAACAACCAACACAGCCCTGATGAAAATTTAATGCTCAGCAATTATTTCCGGGGAGTAGAAGTCTGCTATAGCATTCTACGCACCAAAATCCCGCAAGAATAAATTACATTTGTAACAATATATTGCGCAAAAAATAAATTAAGCCTCCTTTGGGGTTTTTCAAAAAGTAGACACGCTTAAATTGAATCGCTTAGCCTCCTTTTTGAAAAACGTCGACTCAATTTATTTTTGTGCTGTTCTTAAAGAATCTATATGCGTTTTTGGTTAGTCTTCTTCGTGGTGTCTGGGTGGGTATTTACGCTAAGTGCGCAAAATGCCAACAACCCCTTTGAGCTAAGCCCTAGGCTTGCTCCGGCGGCTCAAATAGAAGAACCTGTAGAAGAGAGTACAGCGTCAGAAACAAATCCTTTTGACTTGGACCGGGCCGGCAGACCTACTGCGTCACCGAGCGAGTCTAGTGCTGTGGATACCTCGGCTAATCCTTTTGACTTAGTGGTTCCTACTGCGCCTGTAGATGGTAACGAAGCTGCATCCGGTAGTGAAGAAGAATCCAGTGATGTTTCGGTAACGACAACAGAAGGTACGACAACAGACGGCAGTTTACTGCTGATTACTTTGCTCCTGTTAGGCGCTGCAACCTTGAGTATCATCTTTTTTCGAGGAATGTACATCAAGGCTTATCGAGCGCTTTTTAATGATAATTTGCTCTCTCAATTATACAGAGAAAGAGAGGCAGGTGCCTTGGGGGTATTTCTAATCACCTATGCAGTTTTCTTCCTTGCAGCAGGCTTTTTTACAGTCTTGGCACTTCGGCATTGGGGGTACCTTGGAAAGCAGGGGCTGTGGTCACAGTTCATGTATATTACTGCGGGGATTGCTGGCCTGATGGTTTTTAAGCACCTGTTTCTGGCAATTATTGGATATGTTTTTCCGGTACAAAAAGAAACAAGCCGTTACAGTTTCACGATTATGATTTTTGCCATAGTACTTGGGCTTTTTCTCACGGTGGGTACTGTTATCCTTGCTTATACCCCTGTTGAGTACCAGACGCCGGTCATTTATATTTGCCTCGGGACAATGCTAGCGGTGTATTTGTTGCGTAGTTTTAGAGGGCTGTTTATTGCCAATCGATTTATTTTCAATTACCAGTTTCACTTTTTGTCGTATATTTGCGCCGTCGAAATCGGGCCTGCCCTATGCTTATTTAAATATTTGACCGATTTCTGAATAAGTGATGGAACAACTTGTTTCCGTCGACTTATCAAGTGGTTTTTCACTTATGAGATTAAGCGGCCGGCCATCTTTTTCTAAAAAAAACCGTGTGCATGGCAGCAAATACCAATGTGATGGAGGAGACGTACAGACGCGTTAAGAGTATCCTTATTTCCCAGCCCAAACCAGAGCGGTCCCCTTACTATGAGCTGGAAAAGAAATATGATCTCCAGATAGACTGGCGGCCGTTTATACATGTAGAGGGGGTAGAAGTAAAGGAATTTCGAAAGCAGCGCATTCGTCCAGACGAATTTACGGCAGTCATTTTTACGGCAAAAAATGCTATTGATCATTTCTTCCGTATTTGTGAAGATATGCGCATTACTATGCCGCAAGACACGAAGTACTTCTGTCTGACGGAAGCAATCGCTAATTATTTGCAGAAATTTATTATCTACCGGAAGCGTAAAGTATCTGTAGGTAAGCGTCATATCCAGGATCTAAGCAATGCGTTGAAAAAGAACAAAGACGAAAAATTTCTTCTTCCATGTTCTAACCTTGGCGCCAAAGATGTTTCCTCTTACCTGACGGAAATGGAGCTTAACTGGCAGGATGCGATGATGTACAAAACGGTGAGCAGTGATTTGTCGGACCTTAGTGATGTCACTTATGATGTTCTGGTCTTTTTCAGCCCTCTGGGAATTACCTCTTTGTACGAAAATTTCCCGGAATTCATGCAGAGAGACACGCGCTTGGCTGTTTTTGGCAGTTCTACAACCAAAGCAGTTGAAGAGCATGGATTAAATGTAAATATCCGAGTTCAGCCGCCAGAGGTTCCTTCAATGACGAAGGCGCTGGAAATTTACCTTAAGCAATCTAATCCGGATATTAGTTAATTCTATATCCTGCGTTTATAAAGATTTATGCATCCCGAACTTTGCCTTTGTGCTCGGTTCGGGATGTTTGTTTTTATTGATATCAACCATGTGTTACGCCTTGCTGTTGGTAAGGAAGAATACCTTCAAGCTAGCTATGATTGATTTTATCCAACAGTTAAGTCGAAACTTACAGTCACCATTACCTGGGCGTAAGGCGCAGTATAAAATGGCGCATGCCGTTCGTCAGGATACACCTTTGCCACCACCAAATGCTAGAGAGGCTGGTGTTTTAGCTTTGTTTTACCCCAAGGCTAAAGATTGGCACTTGGCACTCATTCTACGGCCCAACAAAAACCCTAATGATCGTCACGGAGGGCAGGTAAGCTTTCCTGGAGGGAAAAGGGAGGAGAGCGACGAAAACTTACAGGCAACAGCTTTACGTGAAACAGAGGAAGAGGTAGGCGTTGATCGGCGCGACGTTGAGGTTCTTGGTGCTCTTACAGATTTGTATATTCCTGTGAGTAATTTTCTTGTAGCGCCATATGTAGGGTTCCTTGATTATGAACCGGTCTTTAATCCTCAGCCTGAAGAAGTAGAGCAGGTATTAGAGATTCCTTTTTCTGCTTTTATGGACGCACAAAATCATCAGTTGAAAGATTTGCGAATCAATTCACAAATGACGCTCAAAAAAGTCCCCTATTTCGCAGTACAGCAGCAGACCGTCTGGGGGGCAACAGCGATGATGATAAGTGAGCTACTGGAGGTTTGGGAGCAATAAACTCCTGCCTTTAATGAGCATCAAAGCTTGATATACCCGGCACTAAGTGGTTTAGCTGCGCTGATCGTCGTTCCTCCTCGGAGTTGGGAATATTAGCGCAACGTCATTTTGCGTTCTGACAAGGCGAAAGAAGTAGGCGAAGCCTAAGCTTCGGCGAGGCTTTTCAACGAAGTCAGAACACAAAAGGACAAGTGAAAATGTCCCAAACCACTTAGTAACGGGTATATATTCAATTAGGTGTTGGATAAGCTCATGAATGATCGGTTGGCTAGGAGAACTCTGGGCTACTGCTTTTTCTAAAAAAAATAATCACTGCCAAAACCGGACATATGCTGAGGTGTAAAAAGGTGGTGAAGCTTGTATGTCTGAATCTGTTATCCTAACATTTCGCTTGGGAGATGGTTTGTGATGCGAATTTTATATTTTTGGAAAACGAAAAATATTCCCTCCAATAAGTTCAATATGCTACCTTGGCACGAACCTCATTCCTGGCTGTATTATTTGCTACTACTCAGTTTAGGAGGAGGAGTGCTAATGAGTGTTACTGCGGGGAGCCTGTTTTTTTTGAAACGCTCGGGCGTAAAACGGGCTAATATCTTTTATGGTTTGCTTTTGCTCTGTATCGGTGGAACACTGTTGCACAACATTATTTATGTGACAGGTTTTTACGATCATTACCCCGCATATAAGTTTTTCCCGATCTATTTTACATTGGCCATTCCCACGTTGCTTTTTTTTCATGTTAAACTAAGTCTTTATCCTGAATATCGATTGCGCTGGAGCGATATGAAGCATTTTATGCTGCCTTTTGCACAATGGCTGTTTTTTTGGTCCATTTTTCTTCGCCGACCGCTGGATAAAATGGCGGTAAGCCGAGATTTTTACAACCCCTTTTACGGAGGGCTGGAACAAGCTATTTATTTAGCCTCTTTTTTTGCCTACCTCTATTTTTCTTATCGTTATGTCTATCAAAGACGCTATCACCTCCGGCAGTCATCAGCAAATGCTCAAAGGCGGGAGAAGTTAAGCGTTGGAGAAGGCCGGAAAGTCTGGTACTTAAGCAAATTGCTTAAAGGCTTATTTATCCTTTTTGGTATTCATACGGCCTTTGTTCTGACAGATTTCTTTTGTTACGAGTTTCTCTATATCAATTTACGTTCCGTCCGGGTTTATGCGGGCTTAGGGGCAATGTCTTTTGCAGCAATGGTCTATTTTTTAAGTGTCTATGGTTTTCAGGTTTTGTTCTGGGGCCGAAAACGCTTGGGAGGCAACAGGAAATGGTAATACTTGTACCTATCTGGTAACTAAATCAACATCATCATGAACCGCAGAACCTTCAATACTACTTTGCTTACCGCAACAGCTGGCCTTTCGCTTGGGATGAAAGGAAATTCTGAAAGCAAGAAATCCATGTTGCTTCCACCTAGATTGAGGGCTGGTGATCAGGTAGGCCTTATTACTCCTGCTTCTTATATCGAAGATGAAGGCTTGGAGAAAGCAGTAAAAAACCTTGAAAACCTTGGCCTAAAACCAGTGTTAGGAAAAAATATCCGGGCAGATTACGGTTCTTTGGCGGGCAGCGATGAGCAGCGATTGGCAGATTTCCACCAACTCTTTTCTAATCCGGAAATAAAAGGAGTTTGGTGCGCCCGAGGTGGCTACGGTTGTGCACGCTTGTTGCCAAAGGTTGATTTTAAGATGATTCGCAGAAACCCGAAGGTGTTTGTAGGGTACAGTGATGTTACGGCGCTTCATATTGCCATTCAACGCTACGCGGGCTTGGTTACTTATCATGGTCCAGTGGGTAGCTCTACACTCACGGATTATACCCGGGAGCATCTTGAAAAAATGCTTTTCAGCCCTGTTGATAACTATTCTATTGATCTTGCTCCCCTACAGAAAGAGAAAGCGCTGGAAGAAGAAGTTTATACCACAAAAATTATCCGTCTAGGGGTAGCGGAAGGGCAATTGGTTGGAGGGAATTTGACCTTGCTTGCCAGTGCATTAGGAACGAAGTATACGCCTAAGCTCAAGAATAAGATTCTTTTCATGGAAGATGTTGGTGAAAAACCTTATCGGATAGATCGGATGCTCACCAGTCTGCGCCAAGCTTGGCCACTGTCTGATTTGGCGGGTATAGCAATGGGTGTTTTTGCTGGTTGTGAGAGCAAAAATGGCAGTCGCTCCCTTTCTCTTCTCGAAACGATTGAAGACCGATTGGGCGATTTAGATATGCCCATCATTTATGGCTTGTCTTTTGGGCATGTTGATGATATGTGTACCCTTCCAATGGGGATTAAGGCTCGGTTGGATACTACAAGTAAAAGCATTACTCTGCTGGAGCCATGGATTAAATAAAAACATGGGTTTTCGCTATACAGCGAAAACCCATGTTGAAAAACGTAGTCGAAACATACGCTTAGTAGTTGATACCGTTAAATCTTGGTCTCAAACAAGATTTTTATTCTACTACCGTAATCTTTAGCATATTCGTCCGGTGACGACGGTGAAGGGGCATACTACCGGTATTGACAAGGATTTCTCCCTTCTTCACTCTTTCATTAGATTTTAGAATCTCTACAACATCTTCGATGGTCTCATCGGTAGTCGTAAAGCGGTCATAGTAGAAAGTACGTACTCCCCAGCAAAGGTTGAGAGTAGATAGCATGTGCATTTGGTCGGAGAAGATGTAGACCTTGGCATTGGGGCGGAAGCTGGATACCTTGAATGCGGTATAGCCGGAGCTTGTCATCCCAATAATTGCCTTGGCTCCAATTTCCTCTGCAGTACGTGCGGCATTGAAACAAACGACATCCGAAAGGAAGGTTCGTGATTTCTTTGGAGGAGTCGGTCGTTTATGCTCGATTGAGTAATGCTTTTCGGCCTCATCAATGATTTTATTCATTGCTTCCACAACTTTCACGGGGTGCCGTCCTACCGATGTCTCGGCACTCAGCATTACAGCATCTGTTCCGTCTAATACAGCGTTGGCTACATCTGTGATTTCTGCCCGAGTTGGGCTAGGGTTCGTAATCATACTATCCATCATCTGGGTAGCTACGATTACCGGCCGTGCCCGTTGGATACACTTTTTAATAATGTCTTTCTGGATAAGTGGAAGTTGTTCCATAGGAACTTCGATGCCCAAATCTCCACGTGCGACCATGATGCCATTGGATGCCTTGATAATCTTATCCAGGTTCTCAATAGCTTCAGGCTTCTCAATTTTCGCAATAATTTTCGCCGGGTGTTCGACTGCGTCTAACCGCTTGCGCAAATCCTTAATGTCTTTAGCGTTGCGTACAAACGACAATGCAATCCAGTTGACGGGTTGCGTAAGGATGTAAGCAAGGTCACGTTCGTCTTTCTCTGTTAGAGAAGGCAACGAGATTTTGGTATTGGGTAGGTTTACGCCTTTGTTGGAAGATAAAGTACCTCCAAAAAGCGTTTTCAATCGCACGGTATCCTTCTTGTTGGTTTCAATTACCTCAAAAACCAGTTTGCCGTCATCAACGAGTACGCGTTCACCCACCTCTACGTCAGTGGAGAACTGTGGGTAGCTCATGTAGATGCGTTCCCGGTTACCAATACAAGGTTCGTTGACGAAAGTGATAACATCACCTTCGGCTAATTCGAGTGCATTATCTTCGATTTTACCAACACGTAGTTTCGGCCCTTGAAGATCCGCGAGAATACCAACATGGAAGCCGTACTTCTCATTTATATAGGTAATTCTGTTGATGGTTTCTCCGTGTACTGCGTGTTCACCGTGAGAAAAATTTAGGCGAAAGGTATCGACTCCAGCTTTAACTAAGGCGAGGAGGTTTTCGTAAGAACTACAGGCAGGGCCCACAGTTGCAAGTATTTTCGTATTTTGGTGATCGGTGATCTTCATGGTTGAGTTTTTTTCTATGGAGGGTAAGCTACAAGTGACGGAGAAAAAGTAATAATCGTACAATCTTTAAAGAAAATTGGAAGATTAATTTCCGTTACCTTCACCAAGGTAAGTGTATTTTTTACAATAATAGGGTGCAAAAGTACTGATCTACCACAATTTCAACAACTTATTATGCTTTGTTTTTTTGCTAATCCTCCTAAAATCAGTTATTTCCAGTAAATTAGTTACTGAAAAATATGACTAACTCAGAAGTTGTTAATCCCCAATAAAAGGGCAGCAATTATGGGCTCAACCAAATAAAAAGACCTCGGAATGAGGAGCCAATAAAGTGGTTGTAAGGGGAGGAAGTGAAAAATTTAGGCTAATTTTTTGGTTATACTGGTGGTTATATTTTTCTTTGCAGCCGCATTCGTATATCATAAAAGCGAATTGACCATGTCTAATATTGCAGAAAAAGTGAAAGCGATCATCGTCGACAAACTAGGAGTTGACGAGTCAGAAATCGCATTGGAATCAAGTTTTACCAATGATCTGGGAGCAGACTCTCTAGATACAGTAGAACTCATTATGGAATTCGAAAAGACTTTCGATATTTCTATTCCTGACGAACAAGCTGAGAACATCACCACCGTAGGTGAGGCTGTCTCTTATCTTGAGTCTCAGGTTAAGGAGTAATTTCCATCTAGTATACCGTCCGGAGGATTTACCCTGCCGCGTGTGACTTTTATAGCTGCACCGGTAGATAATTTTTCGGACGGTTTCTTTTTTTATTGGAATCACTTTCCGCTTCATTACTACGGTGAGGTGTTTTTCTAAAAGACCGAATCTATGAGAAGAGTGGTAGTTACTGGGCTAGGAGCCCTTACGCCAATCGGCAATAATCTTGCTGCTTACCTTGAAGGCCTTCAGAAAGGAGTTAGTGGTGCTAATCGTATCACCTATTTTGATCCTGAAAACTTCAAGACCCAGTTCGCTTGCGAATTGAAGGGATTTGATGCGACCGAGTTTATCGATCGTAGAGAAGTTCGACGGCTAGATCGTTTTTCGGTCTATGCAATGGTAGCAGCTGATGAAGCTGTAAAACATGCTCAGCTCGATCCGGAACAGCTGGATGTTGAGCGGGTAGGTGTAATCTGGGCGAGCGGTATTGGTGGCTTGCGATCTCTTGAAGAAGAGATCACTTATAATGCGACCAGTGACCAACCTCGTTATAATCCGTTTATGATTCCCAAGATGATTGGGAACATGGGAGCCGGACATATTTCTATGAAGTATGGTTTCCGAGGGCCTAGTTATGGAACTGTTTCTGCATGTGCTTCTACCGGGCATGCGCTTGGAGCTGCTGCTGATGATATTCGCCTTGGCCGTACAGATGTAATGNNAGGTTCAGAGGCTGCTGTTACAGAAGTAGGCATTGGTGGATTTAGCGCCATGAAAGCGCTTTCTACACGGAATGATGACTTTGCTACAGCGTCGCGTCCTTATGATGCAGAACGCGACGGGTTTGTCCTGGGAGAAGGAGCGGGATCATTTATTCTTGAAGAACTGGAACATGCCAAAGCACGAGGTGCGACCATCTATGCAGAAGTGATGGGATATGCCGCTACCTCTGATGCTTATCACATTACGGCCCCTCATCCGGAAGGTTTGGGAGCTAGTACATGTATGCGTAACGCATTGAATTTTTCAGGTATCAATACTGATGAAGTAGATTATATCAATACGCATGGTACCTCTACTCCTTTGGGAGATATAGCAGAACTAAAGGCAATACAGCAGGTCTTTGGTGATAAGATTTATAATCTGAATATCAGCTCTACCAAGTCCATGACAGGACATTTACTCGGAGCAGCAGGTGCAATTGAAGCAATTGCGTGTATCTTAGCAATTCAACATAACTTCGTGCCACCTACGATCAATCATTTTAATGATGATCCCGAGATTGACAAACGAATCAACCTAACCTTTAATGAGGCTCAGGAAAGGGACGTTAAGGTAGCATTAACGAATACATTTGGCTTCGGCGGACATAATTCCGCAGCAGTCTTTAAGCGCTTCGAAGGATAGGCCAGCGGGTCTTCACTTTGGGCAATAGTGGGTTTTGCGATACGTTAGAACGTGTTAAAATGTGATTTTTTGGAGATAACAATGGCTTGTTTCTCCAAAAAACCACATGTTTTTCTATTTGTAGTATACCCAAATACCGTCCGGGACACAGATTTTCTGTGCATATTCCTGATGAAGTGCAAAATGTTTGTACACAAAAGAGAATGGCTGTAGCCTTTACTTTTGTATTATTTTGTACAGTTGGAGTTAGCGCAATACGGCCTTGCCTCGTTGCACTGCTTTCAAAAACCGGTATGCTGTGTTCCGATTAATTAAACGATTCTACAACGGGTATATCTCTCCGGAGAAACATATAGCTCGTCGATTACGCCAGATCATAGGGTTTACGCCCGCGAATCTGCGTATTTTCAAGCAGGCCTTTTTCCACAAATCTACCCAGTCGGAAAAAGATTATGCCATGCAAAACAATGAACGCCTGGAATACCTGGGGGATGCTGTTTTGGGTACCATTGTTGCGGAGTATCTTTTTCAAAAGTACCCCAATGCTGACGAAGGCTTTTTGACCAAAATGAGGTCGAAAATTGTCAAGCGAAAATCCTTAAACATTATTGGTGACAACATGGGAGTGGATATGCTCCTTAATGAATTCAATAATACAAGAATCAGCCGCTCGATGCTGGGTAATGCGGTAGAAGCCCTTGTCGGTGCTGTTTATCTGGAGAAAGGCTATGATGGTACGAAGCGGTTTATTATCCGCCGGATGCTGAGGAAGTTTGTGGACATCCACGAACTAGAGTCCTACGATGATAACTACAAAAGCCAGCTCTTGGAACATTGCCAGAAGAATGGCCAGAATGTATCTTATCGGCTGCTTACTCGCTACAAAATGGACAAACGCGATCGCTTTAAAGTTGCCGTTATGATTGATGGGCAAAAAATTGCGGTCGCAGATGATTTCAATAAGAAAAGCGCTGAACAGCAAGCTTCAGAAAAAGCACTTAAGAACCTTAATATCCCTGTCCACGGCGAAAACTGATAACGTAGTAGCTGAACCATGGCTGATCCCCCTGTATCCTGGTCGTATGAACGCTTGCTCCAGCTTGCGCCTGATGCCAGCTCACTGGAACAGGCCCGGCGCCTCTTTTTTGCAAAACGTTGGCAAACCCTTCAAGGGAATGGACAATACTTGTGGGGAGAATATGAAACTGCTTATGGTCATAAGTCCAGTGCTATCGTACGCCTGGAGCCTCCTCTTTTTCGCTGCTCCTGTAAAAGCCCTCGCCGCCCTTGTAAGCACGCCCTCGCGTTGGTACTCCTTTTCTTGAATCGTAATGAAGTATGGACAGTGAAGGAAGAGCTTCCTGAATGGGCCATCAAATTATTAGGAAGCCACGCAGCTACGGGGGGCTCTACCACAAAGTCTTCCTCTCCTGATGTAGCTAAACAGGAAAAAAGGATTCAACTGATGGATCAGGGGGTTGGCGAACTCGACAAATGGTTGCAGCAACTTGCACGACTTGGCCTGGCGCAGTTAGCTAATGCTCCTGAAGAATGGGAAACATTAGCTGCCAGGATGGTTGATGCTAAACTGGGTAGTGTCGCTCGTCGGTTACGTATTTGTCATTCCTTGTTTGAACAAGAGGACTGGGTAGAGGAAGTAACCGCAGAAATCGGAAAACTTTACCTGTTTGTCCGCGCTTGGCAGCGGAAGCCGACCCTCGAAATCGACCAAAAGCGAGAACTGCTTCAGGTGGCAGGTTGGAACTTACGCAAAGAACGGGTGCTTCAAGAACCCGGCTTACAGGATAATTGGTTGGTACTTGGACTGATTACGGGCACCGAAGAAAAGCTGCGCTATCGGCGAACATGGTTTCGGGGAGAGAAGACGGGGGAATATGCTTTACTACTCGATTTTGCTTTCGGCAATCAGGGGTTTGAAGATCACTGGGTCACTGGTAGTGTACTAAAAGGAACGTTGGCTTATTATCCAGGGCAGCCGAAATTACGGGCAGTGTTCAAGGTTTATCATAGTTCTCGGGAACCCTACGAGGCGACTGCCGCTTACCCTCACCTTCACGAAGTACAGGCGCGTTATGCTCAGGCACTAGGTGCTTCTCCCTGGCTTTTAAGTTTCCCCGTATTGATTGATGAGGTGACACCGGTCTATCACCCGGAAGAGGATACGTTTATGTTGGTGGATAGCAAAAAGGCCTTCCTGAAGATGGCGACGACCATGGGCAACTGGAAACTACTGGCCCTCAGTGGTGGGCGGCCAATAACTTGTTTCGGGGAATACAATGGACAATCTTTTTTGCCTATTTCTGCCCTCAGTGAAGGGCGGGTGATCTTATTATGAGGAATTAATTTTTTAAAGAATACCAATGGCATACCATAATAAAGGGCTTAGTCGTTTCAAAAGCGCTTAAGGTGTGGCAATATCCTTACCTTTGCGGCGCAAAAATTGCAAGTTTAACCCAGTAGGGATCGCAAGGCGAATTGTCTACAGCATTTTCTGCCTTACTAAAGCATTATCATGAGGAAGGTTAGTATCTATTGTTTGTGTACGCTATGGCTATGTGCCGGATTTTTATCCGACAATGCCCTTGGTGCTCAGTCTTTAATGCGGGGTTGGGAAGTAGGCCCCTGGGGAGGAGTATCCTATTACTTTGGTGACCTGAATACCAATTATCGGCTAGATCGACCAAACCCGGCAGGAGGAATACTGGCGCGTTATAACTTCAATGAACGCTTAGCATTTTCACTGAGCGGTAATTATGGAAAGATTGAAGCTTATGATAGTGACTCCCGCAACCCTTATGAATTAAATCGCAATCTTAGTTTCGAAACAGATATATGGGAGGCTACAGCCCTTTTTGAATTTAACTTCCTCCCTTATTTTCATGGAAGTAGAGATGACTTCTTTACCCCATACCTCTTTGGTGGACTTTCTTTGTTTAGTTTTAATCCGATGGCAGAATACGACGGACCTGTGACGCTGGATGGCGTGAACCCTGGCGAAATGGTAGAATTACGTTCATTGGGAACAGAGGGGCAGTTTAAAGGAGAAGAATATTACACAACTACGGCTGCACTTACCTACGGAATGGGTTTTAAATTTGATATCAATTACGAGTGGAGTATCAATATTCATATAGGTGCCCGCTCTACTTATACCGACTATCTTGATGATGTCAGTAGCGTTTATCCTGATCGTACAGATTTGCTGAAAGACCGGGGCGATCTGGCTGTATATATGTCTTCGGGGAAGTCACTGAATGCTGAAAATGGTAGTGTCCTAGGCTTGCAAGGCCGTCAGCGCGGAGACAGTAATGACCGTGATACTTATCTTTTTGCGGGGGTAGGTGTCATGTATTACTTTGGTGATGTACGCTGTCCTTCTTACGGGAAAGGCTCTAAGCGCAGGTAGGGCAAGTCTATGATTCAGCAAGTAGAATTTTCGCTTCCCGCTTATCCTCGTGGATATCACTTGATCACATCCAATATTCTCAGGGAGTTATCGGATCTGCCAGAGGTAGGTTTATTGTCGATTTTCATTAAACATACGTCAGCAGCACTTACGGTCAACGAGAATGCAGACCCTTCTGTTCGCACTGATTTCGAAAGTATCGTTAATCATATTGTACCTGAAAATCTACCATTCTTAAAACATACGATGGAGGGCCCAGATGATATGCCAGCTCACATTAAAGCTAGCTTTATTGGTAGTAGTGTAACGATTCCTATTCGCAATGGTCAACTCAATTTGGGAACATGGCAAGGCGTTTATCTTTGTGAATTTCGTAATCAGGGTGGGCGTCGCAAGCTCGTTGCGACAGTGTATAGCTAAAAGCCTTGTTGAAAATAAGAAAGGATTAATTTATTTTGAGCTTTGATTTCTTCCTTCAACAAGCTTTAATATGGCGATTTTTCTACAAGGTGTATACTGGGGGCTATTACTCGCCATTTTGGTAGGGCCATTGTTGGTCGCTCTTATTCAGGCTAGCCTGGAACAGGGAACCAAAGCAGGGTTGATGGTAGGCCTGGGGATTTGGGTCAGCGATCTGGCATTTATTCTTAGCGTTTACTTTGGCTTTCGGTTTATTGAAAAAATAAGCGAAGCCGATAGTTTTGAACTCGGTGTTGGCTTGGTTGGAGCATTGATTTTACTTATTACAGGAATAGCTACTTTGCTTACACCGCCCCCTTCCCTTGATGATCCTGACCACCTGTTGAAAGGTACCCGAGGTAGCTGGGCACTCTGGTCCAAAGGTTTTCTTATCAATACCGTCAATCCTTTTACCGTTATTTTCTGGATTACAGCCATGTCTACCGTTGTGCTTGACCGGGATTACGATGGACTGGAATCATTACTGTTTTTTGGTGGCCTGTTTGGGATGATTGTTTTTTCTGATTCGCTGAAAATCTTCCTGGCACACAAGATTCGCCATCGCCTTACGCCAAAGCACCTTTGGTGGGTGCGGCGGGTAGCAGGTATTGCGCTGATCGTTTTTGCTTTTGTATTGGTCGCCCGTTCTTGGTTAAGTTAATATTGGCTATTTTTGCAGCAAACTTATACTGCATTGAAAAAGGCGCTAACTAACATCCTTAAGTTTCTTGTATTCCTGAGCGTAGGTCTCGTTATTTTGTACTGGGTATACCAGAAACAAAATGCTGCTTATCAGGCAGAATGTGGCCTCAAGGGTATTCCCGCGGCTGATTGTAGCCTTTTGCAAAAAGTACTGACCGATTTTGCTTCTGCGGATGTTTTCTGGCTACTAGTGGTCTTGGTTTGTTTTACGATTAGTAATATATCGAGGGCGTCACGTTGGAATATGCTCTTGCAGCAGTTGGGCTTTCAGCCACGCCTTATCAATGGTTTCTTGACGGTTATTCTCGGTTATTTTGCCAACTTAGGCTTACCGCGCGTCGGTGAAGTTGTTCGTGCTGGAACGATGGCCCGTTACGAAAAGATTCCCGTAGAGAAAGTGATGGGGACAGTGGTCGTTGACCGTGTGATTGATGTGATCAGTATCCTGATTGTGACCGCACTGGCGCTGGCATTGGAGTTTGATACCCTATGGGCATTCCTCCAGGAGAACAATGCTATAGGTGAAAAAATAAGCGCGAACAGTACCTTACTTTTCGTATTAGCAGGGTTGGGAGTGGCAGGTTTACTAGCGCTTTATCTTTTGCGTAAGCGCATACAGCAGACAAAGATTTACGAAAAAATAAGCGGGATTCTATTGGGTTTCGTTGAAGGCCTACAGACGATTGGCAAACTTGATCGACCTTTTCTATTTGTACTGCACAGTATCAATATCTGGGTCATGTATTTCTTGATGACCTACGTTTGTTTCTTTGCCTTCGAGCCCACGGCTGCGCTTTCTGCGAGTGTGGCGCTCGTAGTTTTTGTTTTTGGCGGTTGGGGTATTGTTATTCCTTCCCCTGGCGGGATGGGAACCTATCATTTTTTAGCAACGACAGCCCTTGGCTTTTATGGTGTAGCAGGAGATGATGGGTTTTCCTGGTCCAATATATCTTTCTTTACCATCCAGATCGGGTGTAATATTTCGATAGGATTGTTGGCGTTAATTCTATTGCCAATTATTAATCGCGAAAAGGTAGAGGAAACTGAGTCGGTATCGAACAGGGGCTAAGCCTCTGCGAAATTGTTCAAATCTTCGTCCCAGTTATAATCTTTAAAAACGATGCGGTAGCTATTGGTGTCGACTCCAAGGTAATGTTGGACCATTTGTCGAATGCCTTTCCTTCCACCAAAATCACCGAGGTACCAGTAGCCTAATCTGCTGAAGTGAATTTCCTGCTTCTCTGGTAAGATGTTGGTTTCATTTTTCAAAAAACTTTCGCTGGCCCAATCAAGTTGTTGGTCTAGTTTTTCAACGGAATAAAAAGCAATGGGTGGGCAGCTGATAGCTCCGCAATTGAGGGCAAAATGAATGCGGGCATCTATTCTTTTTACGGCTAATTGACGGATTATTTTTGGCACAAATAGATTGGGGAGGTACCCAAACGCAAGTTTCGCCCGATAGCGCCGTAGAATACCATGTTCGATTTCATCAAGGCTGAATGTTTGCCCAGCGATACGGCATAGCTTTTCTCGATAAATGGCTGGCTTGTCAACCCTCTTATTGCGGCGAAGGTGCAGGAAGAAAGCATTGTAACAATTGATCCAGAAGGTTTTCTTTTGTTGCTCAGAGTCGAGCTCTTGAAACAATATATGCCGAGGAAGCGCTGAAATTTTTGCAAGATGGTTATCTGGCTGCTGCTGCATTTTTAGCGCGAGTAAAAAATCGGCTGCTATTTTTTGGATATCCTTATTCACGTTCTTTTTTTACGAAAACAGCGCACTAACAATCTGCAATTGCTGCTAATTGTTTTCTGGTTTCCTGCAAATCCACCGCTTCCTTAGCGTGCTGCTTCGCCCATTTTCGGTAACGGAAACCTTCCCAGCGAGGCAAAAAATGACGGGCGTAAACCCAAGTTAGTAGACCAGAAACGGGCAAGCTTAGTAAGTACCAACCCGCAAACGTTTCTCCTAGTAGCCATTGCGCAAGCTGATATTGTAACCAATAAAAAAAAGGAAAAGTGAGTGCGCCTGCCAGAATTTTCACGGTGCTGCGGTAGCCGATATAAAGTTGGATTTTACGTTCAAGTAGGCGTGGTATTTCGTAGGGAAAAAAGTTGTTGATTCTACCATATAGCCATACTGGCCAGCCAAGAAGGATAGGGATTGTCCACAAAGATTTTCCTTGATAGCTAATGCCGCGATCTGTCTGCTTGATCACCTTTAGTTGTTGGCGATAATTGTTGGCTGTTTCTACGAGTTCTTGATAGGCCGTAGGCTGCTCAGTAGCCAAGCGTTTCAGTTGGGCAAGCAGTCGTTGGGTGCGGTCATAATGCTGTTCTACAGCTACTGGCTGATCATGCTGGAGTATCCGGTCCAGGCGGTACAATAATTGATCTTGTTCCTGATTGTCCGTATGAATGAGCAACTTGCGGGTTTCGTTTTCCAGGTGTTCGGTAAGGTCTTTTACAGCCTGGATTTCATTCTCTTCGAACGCTTCTTGCCAATCCGCGACCCTGATGGGTTCGCCAGCTTCCATATAGAGCCTGCTTCCACAGTGAGTGGGCTGTTCGTAGGTAAGCCCTACAGGGTAAATGTGCAGGTTTAAAGAAAAACCCTTCTCTGCTTCAGCGCCCAATGCAATACGGGCGGTGCCAGTCTTAAAGGGACGCAAATGTCGTTCGAGCTCGCTACCGCCTTCCGGCGCAATAAATATGATCCCGCCATTGCCGAGATGGTTAAAACTAGCGGCAAAACTCTTGCGATTATCTACCTTCTTTATTTTCTGATCCTTACCGGGGCGCATGATGGGAATGCAGTACAAATACCGTAATATAAAACCTACGACCGGGTTTTTGAACATGCTGGCATTGGCCAGAAAGAACGATTGCCGAGGTGTGCGAGAAATGACATGGAGGGGGTCGACCATCGTGTTGGGATGGTTGGAGATGATAATTCCAGGCCCTTTGAAGGCTAGTACCTTACGGTTGCGAAAAGTAGTAAAGGGAAAGTAGATGACTTGATACAATTGTACCAACTTCTTGAAGAAATGATAAAGTACGAGGAGAAAAAAGCGTAGAATCACACCTTGAAATTGAGTAAGTACTGCCGAATGATTTCGTCGAACTGTGGCCCTTCTCCAAAGTGAAACTGAACCTCGGTGGGCAGTACAAATATAGGTAAGCGTTCCTTTATCAGAAAGTCGCGATGCAATTCCAGTCGCATTGCGTCTTTTTCGGTGGTAATGATCACCTTTCTGTTAGTGTCTATTTTCTTGAAAGAACGGTGCAAGTTGGAAATATCTTCTTTATTGAAATAGTGATGATCAGCAAATTCTAGACTCTGTACAGAACCAACCTGTGATTGCAAATAATCAATCAGGTAATCGGTTTTGGCAATAGCACAAATCAGTAGAACGTCCAATTTTTCGTCCAACTGCAATCGGTAACGAGGATTAAATTGGTAATAAGGAGCTTGGTAGGCGTAGTAAGAAAAAAACAATTGCTGATGTGGAAGAGGATTAATTTCAGCGCGAATCGCTTCTTTTTCTTCCTGTGAAATAGTTTGTGGGCACTTGCTGATGATAATGACATCAGCGCGTTCATAGGATTCTCTCCACTCGCGAAGGCGACCGGCAGGGAGTAAGAAGTCTTGGGTAAAACGATTAGAATACTCGGTGAGCAAAATATTTACCCCCGGCTTAACAGAGCGATGCTGGAAAGCATCATCTAGCAATACCATTTGGGTGTCGCTCTTTTTCATGACAATCTGAGGGATCGCAAAAGCGCGATCTTCGGCGACATAGACCCCGATGTCTGGATATTTGCGTTTGAATTGTAGTGGTTCATCACCCACGCGTTCTGCGTTGTTGTTGCGCTCTACTTCCAGAAAACCCCTGGTTTTGCGGCTGTAGCCCCGGCTGAGGGTCGCGATCTGGATGTGATCACGCAAAAGGCGGATGAGGTATTCTATGTGGGGTGTTTTACCTGCCCCACCAACAGAGAGGTTACCGACCGAGATGACGGGTACACTAAAAGTCATGGACTTGAGTAACCCCGCCCGATAAAACGCATTGCGCAAGCTCACTCCCAAGCCATAAAGGAGGGAAAAAGGAGCCAATAATAATTGTACGAGCTTACGTTGAATCATAATTTAATACATTTACAGAGAACCAAACTAACCTGTTTATGAAAGCGATGGTTTTTGCTGCTGGCTTGGGTACTCGCCTGCGCCCTTATACCAACGACCGACCGAAGGCATTGGTTGAGGTGCAAGGTAAAACCTTGTTGGAAATTGTACTACGTCGCTTGCAATCTTTTGGTGTAGAAGAGGTCGTTGTGAATGTTCATCACTTTGCTGATAAGGTGATTGCACATCTTAAAGAACAAGAAAACCTTGGTCTCCAAATCCATATTTCTGACGAACGAGACCTGCTGTTGGATACTGGCGGCGGACTGAAAAAAACAGCCCACTTGTTGTCTGACGCTCCTTTTTTGATTCATAATGTAGACATTTTGAGTAATCTGGATTTGAGACAGCTTTATGCTGCCCATCAGCCGGGAGAAAACCTAAGTACGCTGGCTGTTCGGCAACGGGAAACTTCTCGTTATTTAGAGTTTAGCGCGGAAGGTGAGTTGTGTGGTTGGAAAAATAAAAAAACTGGCGAGCGAAAAATAAGCAAAGAACAAGCTCGTGTCTTAGATTGGGCATATAGCGGGATTGCAGTGATAGACCCTGCATTGTTTGCTTTCTTTCCGGAAAACAAAGCGGTGTTCTCCATTATAGAGGTTTGGTTGGCTGCTGCCAAAAAGGGAATTATCCGTAATTTTCCTCACGATGCGACGAAGTGGCTGGATGTAGGAAAACCCGCTGCGCTGGAAAGGGCTGCTAGGGAATTTAATTTCGACTAAATGACTTAGTATGAAAATATTTTGGCGAACAACAAAGTGGATATCCTTGACCCTCCTTGGGCTAGTACTGGTATATGGCCTATTGGCCTTGGTGTTCTCTTTGTGGAGCACCAATCCTCCTGACAAGGATTGCTCAAAAGATAAAGTGGTTTATGTGACCTCAACGGGTATTCACCTGGATGTTGTTGTTCCTGTCGAGGATTTGCCAAAGGCACTTCGGCACGCCTCTTTTCAAGATAGTACCAGTACTCACATTGCTTATGGCTGGGGAGAACGAAATTTTTATCTGGAAACCCCCACCTGGGCCGACCTCACCTTTAGCAATGGCGCGCAAGCATTGCTGGTAAACAGTGCCCCCGTGATGCACCTGACCCGCTATCAAGAGAAGAAGCCCGAATGGATAGCCGTGGAGTTGTGCGAGGATGCCTTAGCGGAATTGCTCGTTTTTATTGAAGATTCTTTTCGGAAAACAGCCAATGAGGAATGGGAACAGATCGGAACTAAAGGATACAGTGAGAACGATTTTTTCTACGAAGCCAAAGGGCAGTACAATGCCATTACGACCTGTAATACCTGGTTGAACAATGCGCTGAAAGCAGCAGAAGTAAAGACTTCTCGCTGGTCGCCTACGACACATGGAATTCTATATCATCTGGAGCGCCCCTGACGAAGAGCTTGGTTGGGTTAGTCGAGATAAAATTTGTTGTATTGGCGAACGGCGGCAAGGTGAAAACGGGCCGGCTTTTTTACCATAATACTAGCGACGCAGGTGACCAGTCCAGCGCCTGCTAATGACAGACCTACTAGACGGGCGTTTCTGTTTTCACTGTCCATTAGTGTTCCTCCAATAATAAAAGTTCCAAGGCCTGCTCCCAGCATGATGAAAACCTTTTTTTGTTTTCGCTTACCTAAACCAAGCGTTTCTTGTATTTGGGCCAGTTCTGTTTGGTCAATCTTTGGGTTTGGGGTGCTTAGCACCTCTAATAAAGTGTTGTATTTGAGCGATTGTAAATCCCCAAAAGGAGCACGCGAGAAATAAAATTTTTTAGAGCTACTGTTTGATTGGTAGCTTTTTCCTTCAAAGACGTTATAGTAGCCCGTTTCGATTCGGGGTAAAATACTAGCGTTGAAGTTTGCTCGATAATCTCCATCGATATTATAAAACTTAACTTGTTCAAAGGGGATTTTATCCCCATTGAGCTGGAAGAAATTCGTCTTAATGAATCCCCTCTTAGCTGTAAAGTCAGAAGAGAACAATAAGGTACTGTCTTTGAGATAGACGAAGTCTTCTTCAGGCATGTTTGTTAACGATTCGTCTTGGGCAGAGGTGATACTGAAGACAAAGAGAAGTAAAGCAGGGGGCAAGTAGCGTTTCATGAAAGAGGTCGTTTTGTTGCTGAAATAGTACAATAAATCGCAAAAAGAGGGGGAACGATTTCGTTGAATACGGGTTTTAATTATAACTTGATGATGAAGATAGCTCCTTTTTTGTAATTCAAATGAGGAGGGCAGCGCCCAATGCACGCCGCATTCCGATCTTCTGTCGGAAGTTAGACACTGGGGATGGTAACTGCTGCGTAGGGCAGGATTTTGATACCCTGCACGAAGCAGCAGTGTACACCCGGCGCCAGCCGCAGGGAACCCGGACAAGGGGTGGAAGTGGTATGCGCGGACTGGCTTTGCCAGGAGCACATAAGAACGGACGACCCGGTGCCACCCGCAGGGCTGGCATGGCCCCAAAAAAATAGAACTATGGAAAAATCCCTAATTTCGCACCTCGTTGGCCTGATGCGTAGAATTGATGAAGGCTTCAGCGAGCTATTTAGAAAAAATGATATTGTTTACGACCCCATGAAGTATCTTATTGTAGGATTAGGAAATATAGGTGCCAAATATGAAGGTACTCGCCATAATGTTGGTTTTGATGTTGTTGACCACCTGGCACAGGTTAAAGAGGTAAGTTGGACCACAGACAACCTGGGTGATGTAGCTCAGTTTAAGCATCGCGGGCGCACGTATATTCTGTTGAAACCATCAACATATATGAACCGTAGCGGGAAAGCGGTGCGCTACTGGTTGCAAAAAGAAAAGATAGAGAAGAGTAACCTGTTAGTGATAATGGATGACCTGAACCTGCCTTTTGGCAAGCAGCGCTTGCGCGGCAAAGGAAGTGATGGCGGGCATAATGGACTCAAGGATATTGACCAGATGACGGGCGGTAATGACTATGCGCGGCTACGGTTTGGTATTGGAGATGAGTTTTCGAAAGGGAGGCAAATCGATTTTGTTCTAGGAGAGTGGTCGACAGAAGAGCGTGAGACTCTTTCTGATTTGATTAAATACGCTGCTGACACGGCATTGAGTTTTGGTGCAATTGGTCTAAATCACACCATGAATAAGTTTAATAAAAAGTAGATTGTTCTCTTTCTGTATGCGCAATGCGCGAAATAAAATTCATTTCGTTTAATCTTTGTTGTTGATTTATTAAACAAAAAAAGAAATGTCCTGTTTCTCCCATGTTACTAAAACAGGACTGTTTTGTCGAAGAAAATTGTTGTCATTGGTGCAGGTTTTGCTGGCTTAGCTGCAGCTGCAAGTCTGGCTCAGAAAGGCCACCAGGTTATAATTCTGGAGAAAAACGAAGGCCCGGGGGGGAGGGCTCGTCAATACCAGGCGCAAGGGTTTACCTTTGATATGGGCCCTAGCTGGTATTGGATGCCGGAAGTTTTTGAAGATTTTTTTCAGCGGTTTGGTAAAAGTACCGCGGATTACTACGAATTACTACGACTAGATCCCTCCTATATAGTCCATTTTGGCAAAGATGACGAAATGGAAGTGCCGGCCAAGATAGAGGCGCTTTACACCATGTTTGAGTCTTATGAACCAGGTAGTAGTACCAAGTTAAAGCAATTTTTGGAAGAAGCTGCCTATAAGTATAAGGTAGGCATGAGCGAGTTTGTCTTCAAGCCCAGTAATAGTATTATGGAGTTTGCGGATTTACGCATTCTCAAAAGCATGTTTGGTTTACAGATGTTCTCCAGCGTTTCTTCGGCCATCCGCAAGCTATTTAAGAATGAGAAGTTGATTCAGTTACTGGAGTTTCCGGTACTCTTTTTGGGGGCAACTCCTCAAAAGACCCCCGCACTTTATAGTCTGATGAACTACGCTGATCTTGCTTTGGGAACCTGGTACCCGAAAGGCGGCATGCACGAGATTGTAAAAGCGATGGTGAGCTTGGCCGAAGAGCTTGGCGTAGACATTCATTACAACCAGGAGGTAACACAGATTCTTGTCTCTAATGGAAAAGCAAAGCAAGTAGTAACGGCGGATCAAACGTATGACGTAGATGCTGTCGTTGGCGGAGCAGATTATCATCACCTAGAGCAGCATGTGTTGGCGCCAGAGTTACGTAACTATTCGGCTAGCTATTGGGATAAGCGTACGATGGCCCCCTCTAGCCTGCTATTCTATGTGGGAGTAGATAAAAAATTACCGGGCTTGCATCACCATAATCTTTTCTTCGATGAAGATTTTGCCTTGCATGCCGAGGAAATCTACGAAAACCCCAAATGGCCCAGCAAACCACTGTTTTATGTTTGTGCTCCCTCTGTTACAGATGCCTCAGTAGCACCAGAAGGGCAAGAAAACCTCTTTTTCCTTATTCCATTGGCACCAGACCTTGAAGATACGGATGAATTGCGGGAGAAGTATTTCGAAGTTGTCTTGGATCGATTTGAAAATATTACGGGCCACAAGATCCGTGACCATATCATTTACCGTAGGTCTTATGCACATCGCGATTTCAAAAAGGATTATCACGCGTTTAAGGGGAATGCTTATGGTTTAGCAAATACGTTGCTACAGACCGCTTTTCTGAAACCTAAAATGCGTAACCGAAAAGTAAGCAATCTCTTTTTTACGGGCCAGTTGACGACGCCCGGGCCAGGAGTTCCGCCTTCTCTGATTTCCGGTCAGGTCGTTGCAGAAGAGGTCGATAAAGTACTTTAAGGGCCAGGAAATATATAAGTGTATCAACTTTCAAAGAGAAAAACCCTGTTTAAAAATGATGAAGCTATATCGCCAAGTTTGTATGGAATCGAGTAAGCTGATCACTCAGCGTTACAGTACTTCCTTTTCTATGGGTATCCGCGTATTTGATAAGCGTTATCGCGATCCAATTTATGCTATCTATGGATTTGTACGTTTTGCGGATGAGATTGTTGATACTTTCCATGATTACCCAAAGGCTGAATTGCTAGCTAGGTTTTGGGAAGACACCTACCGAGCGATAGAGGAAGGGATTAGTTTGAACCCCGTGCTGCAATCTTTTCAGGAGGTAGTGAACGCCTATGGGATCGAACGGGAACTGATCGATGCCTTTCTGAAAAGCATGGAAATGGACTTGCATGAGGAGACACACGATCAGACGAGTTACGAAGAATATATTTACGGTTCAGCAGAAGTAGTGGGATTGATGTGCTTACGTGTTTTTTGCGAAGGAGATAAAGCACAGTTTGATGAATTGAAAGCCTCGGCCTGTAGCTTGGGGGCTGCTTTTCAGAAAGTGAATTTTTTACGAGATTTAAAAAGTGACTTTGATGACCGTGGGCGGGTTTATTTCCCCGGAGTAGATTTTACTAACTTCACCAATGAAGATAAGGTAATGATTGAAGCCGATATTCGTAAAGATTTTGATGATGCTTATAAAGGTATTGTACGTTTACCAAAAGGAGCTCGTTTGGGGGTTTATCTAGCTTATGTATACTACCTGAATTTGTTGCAAAAAATCACAGCCTCCCCTGCAGATCGTGTAGCTGGAAAAAGAATACGCGTAAACGATGGACGTAAGATGGTGTTGCTATTTAGCAGTGCTTTGCGAAATAGTCTTAATATTTTGTAAAATGATTGTTGGTATAACTAGCGTGGGTAAATGTTGACGGAACAACACTTTTTTAAGGAATATGTAAATAGATTGACCGAGCGCTGGTCAATGAGCAAATTAGAACTCCTCTTTGCTTGTTTCCTGGTGTTTTCTTTTCTAACGGGCGTCCAGGCACATTTGATGCCGAGTGTTTATCCATTGACAAAATCCATTACAGACGGGCTATTGTTGGTAGTATGTGGGCCTCTACTCTGGTTTATTTACCAACGTCATCAGGATACTCGTTTTTGGTGGTGGTGGGGCATTACTTATTTGTCTACGTTCTTTATTGAAGTTCTCGGAGTTGCGACAGGAGGAATTTTTGGAGAATATTCCTACGGCCCGACGATGTGGGTGCAATGGCTCAATGTCCCCTTGGTAATTGCACTCAATTGGACCTTGCTGATTCTTGCGATGCACCAGGTCGCTGCTTATATAGCGCCCAAATCTTCACTGCTTACGGCCCTATTTACAGGAGTACTCATAATGGGGTATGATTATTTTATAGAACCTGTTGCCATCGCATTGGATTACTGGACCTGGGAAGCGGTAGACATACCGTTACAGAATTATTTAGCCTGGGGAGTGATTGCTTTTTTGTTTAGTTGGCCATTAAGCTATTTGAAAATCACTTACCGCCATCCATTACTTATAATATATGGTGTAGCGCAGCTTGTTTTCTTTTTGCTATTGCAGGCCTTGTTTATTTAGCATCAAATCCTATGGACAATTCCCCTACTTCTTATGACTATGACTTTATCGTTGCTGGCGCTGGCGCCGCTGGACGGAGTTTTGTCTACCACCTTCTACAGTCACCTTTAAGAGACAGTCGGGTTTTGTTGTTGGATAGAGAACAAAAAAAGACAGATGATCGAACTTGGAGTTTTTGGGAGGTGGATAATGGTCCTTTCGAAGAAATTGTACATCATCGCTGGCCTGTACTTTGGTTTTATAATGAAGATTTTGCTCGTAAAATGGAAATTGCTCCATTTACGTATAAGGTGATTCTAGCAGCAGACTACTATAGGTATACGAATGAAGCTTTTGCAAAAGCGCCGCAAGTAGAACAACAGATCACAAATATTCATGCGATTCGGAACACGAACAATGGAGTAGTGGTAGAAACAGATGCTGGTACAGTTACTGCTCGTTGGTGTATCAATAGTACAGCTCGACCAGAAATAGATAAAAGCAAAGTAAGTTACCTCGACCAACACTTTCGTGGCTGGTTTATTAAAACAGCGCGTCCTGTCTTTGATCCAGGTCAAGCTGTAATGATGGATTTTCGTACACCACAAGAAGGAGAGTTCCGGTTTTTATACGTATTGCCAACGAGTACAACCGAGGCGCTGGTAGAGGTTGCTATATTTTCGAATCAGCATTTGCCTGAAGCTGGTTATGATCGTATCATCCAGAATTATCTTGATAAGCACTGGCCACAGTTGCCTCGTTATACCGTTACCCGAACCGAATCGGGGAATATCCCGATGACGGATTATGAATTCCCGTTATTTAAGGACCATATTATTAATGTAGGAATGAGTGGAGGAGATACTCGTGCGTCTACGGGCTACACCTTTATATATATACATAGGCGAATAGAGCGAATTATTAATGGTCTGCTGCATAAAGGAGATCCAAGAGCAGGGGATGATTGGGCCATTCGACGGCATCGTTTTTATGATAGCGTAATGCTAAGTGTGCTTGAACAGCAAAAATATTCAGGAGCATTGTTGTTTCAGAAATTATTTCAAAAGAATTCGCCACAGCGCTTATTAGGGTTTTTAAACGGCGAGACCAGTGTTTTAGAGGAGTTGCGCCTAATGTCTACTACGCCTATTCCCACGTTCATGAAGGCTGCGATAAAATCTTTGTAATTTCTTTGATAAAAGTTTGCGGGAACTAAAAAGTCGTCTTACATTTGCAGCCGCTTCGGAAGAGAAGTGTATATGAAATTAGTTAGGGTTTAGGTTTTAGCTAATTTTATTGAAAATAAAGTTGTTGGATTGCGAGAAAGATTTTGCGGAATGAGAAGTGAGTTGTATCTTTGTAATCCTTTAGCTGAAAAACGGAGGTTGAATTTTTTTCTCACTTTTTTTCTTAAAAAGTTTGTGAGTAACAAAAAGAATTTTACCTTTGCAGCCGCTTCGGAAGAGAAGCGCAAAAATAAGTCTAAAACGGTCTTTTCGGAGGCTGTCTAAGAATACAGGAAAAGCGATCAAAGTACCTTCTAATAAGGTAGGAATTCTCGGCAACGAGAGCTTGGTTGACAAGTACTAGAAAGTTCATTGACATTGTGGGTAGGTAAAGTAAGAAATCTATTGAATAGATGATTACAGTTAATGTGAAGAGAAACATGACGAAGCTAGAAATATGCGAAGCCTGTCAATATAATTTTTGTTGAAAGATCAGACACTTTCGTGGTAAACAAACAAGTGATCCTTCGGGGTCACATTAAGAACTTTACTATGGAGAGTTTGATCCTGGCTCAGGATGAACGCTAGCGGGAGGCTTAATACATGCAAGTCGAGCGAGAAGCTACCTTCGGGTAGTGGACAGCGGCGCACGGGTGAGTAACGCGTACACAATCTACCTTATAGAGGAGAATAGCCCTGGGAAACTGGGATTAATGCTCCATAGTATTACACTTTGGCATCAAGGTGTAATTAAAGCTCCGGCGCTATAAGATGAGTGTGCGTACTATTAGCTAGTTGGTAAGGTAACGGCTTACCAAGGCTACGATAGTTAGGGGGCGTGAGAGCGTGACCCCCCACACGGGTACTGAGACACGGACCCGACTCCTACGGGAGGCAGCAGTAAGGAATATTGGACAATGGGCGCAAGCCTGATCCAGCCATCCCGCGTGGAGGATGACTGCCCTATGGGTTGTAAACTCCTTTTATTTGAGAAGAAACGCCTGGATTTATCCGGGCCTGACGGTATCTTATGAATAAGCACCGGCTAACTCCGTGCCAGCAGCCGCGGTAATACGGAGGGTGCAAGCGTTATCCGGAATCACTGGGTTTAAAGGGTGCGTAGGTGGTTTAGTAAGTCAGATGTGAAAGCCCGGCGCTCAACGTCGGAATTGCATTTGATACTGCTGAACTTGAATCAGGTTGAGGTGGGCGGAATGTGGCATGTAGCGGTGAAATGCATAGATATGCCATAGAACACCAATTGCGAAGGCAGCTCACTGGCCCTGAATTGACACTGAGGCACGAAAGCGTGGGGAGCAAACAGGATTAGATACCCTGGTAGTCCA
>NZ_JBOEFX010000046.1:63317-63600 GCF_050633125.1 Lewinella sp. | reverse complement strand
TTTCCAGAGGTTATGCTTCTTTTGATTATCAGCCACTTGACTATCGCGAGTCAGATTTGGTGAAAATGGATATTAAGCTTAATGGAGAAAACGTTGATGCTTTGTCGGCATTAGTTCACCGTTCTAAAGCAGAGTCCTTTGGCCGCAAGATTTGTAAAAAGCTGAAAGAGTTGCTTCCACGACAGCAGTTTATGATTGCTGTACAGGCTGCTATTGGTGCTAAAATTATAGCGAGGGAATCTTTATCAGCTCTACGCAAAGATGTAACTGCCAAATGTTATGG